>JAZUGW010000073.1:0-27486 GCA_045641465.1 Kiritimatiellia bacterium
GCCATGAACGACACGGCCGCTCCCGAGGAAGAGGCACCGATCTTGCGGCGAAGTAAATGCATTATGCAAAAGTAAATGCACTGCCCACTAGAGGGATGCATTTACTTTGCCGACAGTTGCATTTACTTTGTCTGGCGACCAAAAATTTTGTCGGGCAGGTGTCACACACGACAGACAAAAAATTGTCAAAAATCTGACTTGCATCTCCGTCATGTTTATGATAGTATTCGCCCGTCTTTTCATAGACAGCGTTTTGATTACAAACGCAGCTCAAACGGAATGGCAGTCCGGTCAGCATAAGCTGATGCATCTAAGTCCGGCATTGTAAAATATTGTAATCGTCATGTACCATCTTTCACACCTGTCGAGTGACTGGTGCGTTGGTTGTTTTATCAATAGAGACGAGTATTTTACAATGTACGAACTTAAATATTGGCAAATCCCAGTTAAAGAACAAATTGTCGAAAGAATCGGCAACGGCAGAATTTTCATCTGCGGTGCCACTACGGGATCCGGCAAGACTTTTATGTCTCTCGCCGCAGTCAAAGAACTTGGCATGCAGACCCTTGTCATCTGCCCCAAACAGGCAAAGGCGCAGTGGAAAATCTTAGCTGAAGATTTTGATTGCCGAGATCAAATCTTCGACATCATCAATCCCGAACAAATATCCAAGCCGACAGGATGTTCGTACTATACGCGCCAAGATGGATGGCAGCTTCCTGACAACTGTCTCGTCATCTGTGATGAATTCCACCGTTATGGGTGTTCCAACGATGCGAATTCGCCTACGCTGTCCGTTATTTCGAAAGCGCTCATCAGTTTGTATGACTCGACTAACGCGAAGCTCCTCGCACTCTCCGCCACCATAGCCGACACACCGTTTAAATTCAGGGTCCTGGGGCATTGGCTCGGGTGGTTTTCCAAACGCTGGCAATTCATCAACTGGCTCTTCTCCCATTCTTGTTACGAGGTGATACATGATCACTATGGATCAGCTATAGAGTTCTGGCTGCCGGAAGCCAAAACCTGTATGGCAAAAATCCGAAATGAGCTCGGCAACAACTTCATTTCCCTTTCCCCAGATGATATTCCCGACTATCCCGCTGAATCCAGCGAGGTCAAATACGTACTTTTGGACGGGAAGCGCCAACGTGACCTGGAAACGGCATACGCGGAAATGCCGCATGGGAGCCATCTGACACTTCAAGACTTGACACAACGCGAGTCTGCACGAAAAAAGGCGGAGACCTGCAAAGCGACAATTCTGGCAGAACTTACCAAGGAGGCCGTACAAGCAGGACAATCCGTCTTTGTCGCCGTGAACTATCGTTGTACCGTAGAAATCTTTCATGCGGAGCTCAATCGCCTCAAGATCCCGTGTGTAGAAGTTGTCGGAGGACAATCAGAAAGCGAACGCGCAAAGGCGATAGCCCTGTTTCAAAGCAATGAGGTCCATGTCCTGGTTGCGACGACACCAGCCGGCGGAACAGCATTGTCTCTTCACGACGTACACCACAAACGGCCCCGTCTTTCGTTGATTTCGCCAGGTTATTCGGCACAAGACCTCATCCAGGCAATGGGACGAACACGCAGGGTAGGAGGCACGCCTTCACATGTCGAAATCGTCATCGCCGCCAACACGGTCGAAGAGAAAGTTGGTCGTAGGTTAAACTACAAACTGAGTGCCTTGAAAACCTTCAATGGCACCATCAGCGACTCCGACCTCCGCCGCGAATGAACTACAACGGATAAATAGCCTCCCTTCTCCAATCACTGGTCTGATGAAGAGGGAGACTAGACACAAGTGCGTCTAGAACTCTCTCTTCGTTCGAACATCTCATCGTCGACCTTCTTACGCCTCTCGTCTTCCCTCAGATCGATGATAAGACAGCTGTAATTGTCAGACATCTCCTAAGACTATATCTTGACATAACTAATACTGCCTTTCGTGTACGAGTCAAACTTGAATAGATCAACTCCTCTGTCTCTTAATTTTGTGATGACCGATTCATCTAAATGACATTGCCAACCTAAGTCCACACGCAAAAGGCTCTCTGGGTTAAATTTTACAAAACATCTACTACCACTCCCAACACCACACTTATCCATGTTTCTACAAAATCCCGAAATCGAACTTCCTAATCATCCACTATTCTTGATCTTAGATTTTCTTGAAAACATTTAAGTCGCATCAAGTCCCCAAACACTTGATTTTTTCGACCGTCTTTAGTTGGCAGCCCTTGAGAGCATTGGTACCTTATAGCATTAATCAAGACCAATGGTACTGAATCAAAATAATTGCCCAAAAATAGCTTGCCAATAATCCCTTATTCTTGTTCCAGTCTTCCCTCTCGTAGGCAGTATTGGGTCATTGGCCAATTCATCGACATGTGGAGATTCCAAGATCATAAAAACCCTAGAGTAGTCCAAGGAAGGTTTGCAATTGTCTAAGAACTGACCTTGCCAATCGTTGAAACACCCAACACAGTCGTCTTGACACATGCGCATTTCTACACGGTCAGTGCGAAAAACGATCTCCACCTCTTTGGAAAACTTCTGCTGTAAAACCTTGTCCATTTTCAACAACCTTAATTTTATATGCCGACCACTTGTAAATACAGTCACAAATTCCAAAAGACAGACACCACCGCTTGATACTTACACGTTACTTTGACATCGCACGGAGACACTACAGACTAATTCCCCCATGCGGGTAGATGTTCTATCATACAACAGGATGACTGGTCAAGCGAAAATAGGCAATGGGTTAGTACGTTTTTTCAATTTTTTTAGCTCTGTGCGATCGATCTCCTTGACCATCAAATCCAACACATCAGCAAGTCATCCGTCAAATCCTGCTTCCTAAGGAAATTGCAACACGTCATCCTTCCGGCATGCCATTCGCCGTCTTTTTCGCAGATGGCACTAACGTTGAGTAAGTTTGTCGTGTAGAACAAATTATAACGTCTACGCCAGAACACACACTGGCTACAAGTACGGGTTGTGTCTGTAGTGTACCCGACACAGTCCGTCCCTTGATTATCAGATTTTTTCTGTTTGTATTTTGGCGCAATCGTCCAATTACCAGATGAAGCAGATGTGATCTGGAATTTCTTAAGACTCTTTTCCAACGCATCAATTTTATCAGAAAGCGTCTCGCGAATTGGCGTCGTGTTCTCAATTGCTTTAAGAAGGTCTTCCTGCGTCAGATCAATCTTCTTCCAATCAGCATCTCCCGACTGATGCGCCAACTGGCGTCTCGTGAATGCCGCCTCTATCCCTGTTTTTACGATCGACTCAATATCCGCACCCGAGTAACTCGGCTTATTATCCTTTCCATCCGTCTTTTGAACAAGTTCATTGAGGCGCAAGTTAAGTTCACGCCAATCTTTATGGCGTCTCTTAAGATGAATCTCGAAGATTCTTTTACGCTCATCGTTGTCTGGAAGACGCACAGAGAATATTTCGTCAAACCTTCCCCTGCGCAAGAATTCAGGCGGAATCCCTGTAATGTCATTAGCAGTTGCAACGACATACACCGTCGAATCTTTCTCTTGCATCCATGTGAGAAAGTACCCAAACAGGCGCGTTGTCACACCACCGCCACTGGCGTCTTTTCCAACGCCCGCAAACGCCTTTTCAATTTCGTCAATCCACAACACGCACGGGGTAGCAGCCTCCGCAAGCTGAATCGCCCTCCGAAGGTTGTCTTCACTTTCACCCACATACTTTCCCAGTAACCGGCCTACATCCAGTCGCAGCAACGGCGCATGAAAGAGTTGCGCACACGCCTTCGCCGTGAGACTCTTCCCGCATCCAGGCATACCAACAATAAGAATCCCCTTCGGGATATCCACACCGAACTTGATCGATTCAGATAGATTCCGATAAATCTCGGACTTTTGCCGGAGGTACCCGACGAGGTTCGACAGACCGCCAATGTCAATCTCTGAATCTGAGACCGACACAGCTTCAAGGAGTCCACTTTTCTTGATCGAGCGTTCCTTTTCCTTCAAGATCAAGGCCATATCTTCCCGAGAAACACGACCTGATTGCTGGTATGCTAAGTTTAATATCTGGCGGATCTCAAACTCACTAAGACCTTTAAATGCAAGAACAAGCTCGTCCTTATCATTTGACGTAAGATTGAATTTATAACAATGAGAATAATCGTCCAACAATCCTGCTATCTGCTCCTTGGATGGATAGGCAATATCAAAAACCGTAACCAGCTTCTCGAGTTCTGACGGAATCTCCAACCTCGTTGAAACAATGATGACGGGAACCCAGTAATCCTCCTCCTGCATTGTGCGCAATGCAATCGCCTTCAGCTGTGCAATGATGGACGGCTCCGTAATCTCCTTGTGCACATCCTTTAGGACAAGCACTTTACGCATTGTGGCATCAGTGATAAAGCGATCAAGAAACTTGCCGAGCTTCGCGACACTCGATGCGCCTTCCTCACCCTGAGAAAAGATATCTGGCATACAAATTCGCGGAACCTTTGTAGCGAAATCAACGCCACCCTGTGCATTGTTATACTCTTCTACGGCCTCACCTCTTACTGCTTCAGCTATGAGGTTGTCTGCCGCCGAAAAATCAAAGTTATTAATGTAAACAATTGGTCTCAGCGCATCAAGATATGAAGCGAGAAGTTCAGGATCTGTCATACTCACACCTCCATATAAAGAAGACAACCTTTGTTGTAGCTATTCACCCGATATTCAAGCCCATTCATAATCTCAAACTTCCCATTCAACTCGCCGGACTTGTACTGGTTGGTGTTGTCATGGTAGGGGCGAGCCTCGACACCATCATTCCACAGTACCATCACCTTTTTCGAACCGTCAACCTCATCTTGCCAAGCATTCCGACCCTTTTCATAGTCTGAAATCTGCTTGATGACATTCCAATCCTTCACCAAATACCCTTCACCATCAACCTGATCTCCATCTATCAAGATCTTCACGCTGGTCGCCGTTGCCGATACGTTCAAAAATCTACTGAGACGCGACTCAATGTGCTTAAGCGGCATTGAAACGTCTGCTGACTCACAGACATCCGATAATCCAGCCAAATACCGATCCTTACATCTTTCACTCGTCGAGAGAAAACAGTCTCGATAGTCCTTATTCATCAGAACTGCAAATATAGCCAGAGGGCACTGTTTGACCATGATTTCGTAGAACCGCATGTAGTCCATTTTGAATTGTTCCGCATGGTGTTTAAGAATATCCTTCACACATGCCTTAACAGCCGAAAAATCCTCTCTGTTGTCAATGAGAAATTTAAGCAGACCGGCATATTCTTCACCGTCTTTCCTGATCGTTTCATCGACTTTTTTAATCAACTCTCCGAGTCTCGCTCTGCGCTTCAAAAACTCGAGTGGGAATAGATACGACGCAATGGCCGACTCTTTCTCATGACTATCAAGGTCAAACCCCAGGGCATCAAATAACTTAGAGATTTGATTATGGACATCTTTTTCATCTATGACAGCAGACACTTTCTCGGCCACGGCGTCCTCACCATGACACTTGAGCCATAGCACCAATTGCCCTGAAACAAAGTATTCGTACAAATCATCAAGATTGAACTTCTCCTCGAGTTCAGCAAGGGATCTCACCGAATCGAAATCACCATCGTCTTTAAAGAACTTAAGATTGAATCGGATCTTTTTCATCTCTTTTTCCTTTCATTAAAACCAATTCAACGGGTTGAGTTTACTGGCCACCTTTGCAATTCCACGGCAGATCGCTTTACCCGCACTGCAAACCGCACGGCCAATTGCTTTTGCCCCCGCATAAACAGCCTGCCCTACGGTACTACCGGCAACAGCACCAACCATGCTTCCAACGAATCCCCCAACCGCGGCACCTACCGGGCCAAGCACGGCACCTAATGTCGCACCGATGGCCCCACCTTTACCTGCAAGAATGACAGATCCTGCAAGAGCACAGTTTGTACTCCCAGCAAGATCAAGTGCTTCGACAGGGGTAATCTCTCCCATCCCAAGTTTGCCGATAATCTTAATATTCTCCACCGCCGCACATGCTGCGGTAGCTATAGCACTTGATTTTGCGCTTTTACAAAATGCACCCAGCAGGCCTTTCTTGCAAACCACGACAGCGCCACCCGCAATGGCTACTGTACCCACAGCTCCTGCACCCGATTTTACCGCAGACGCAACAAACTCCTTGAGATCTTCAGCAACACTTTGGTTTTCTTTACCAGTAATCGCATTCCAGATTCGCCGGCCTATAATTCGTGCACCTTGAAAACCTACAGCAATCGCTCCAGCGACAAGCGCTTTCTTGCCAATTGCCTTGCAAACCTCTCCCGTCCCAGCTTTACTCCAGTCATATTCAGGAGGAGTCTTTCCCTCCTGGGTCTTGCGCTGCATTTCCTTCGCCTGCTCTTTCGACAAGCTCTCAGAACGCGTACCATCAGAAGCCTCAATGTGATCCTTTACGCCCGGAATCTGATCGACTTGCTCTTCCGGGCCCAACTTCTGCTGTCCACGATAATCTCCATGATCAAACAGTTCATCAGTGCGCTCGGCATCAGCACCATATTTTGACTGATAACGCCGAACGACCTTTCCATTGGCATCATAAATCTGAAGATCAACAGAGTTTTTCCCGTTTGATTTCAAGGCGCGAGCGACATATTCACTCTCTTTTACGGAGGCATCTATGTTAAAAGTCCCCGCATGATGATTTTCCGCAATCAACCCATCCAAGTTAGGGTTTTGATTGATCTGCGAGAAGTTAATCGAACCATCGGGGTTATGGCAGTACACGCAATGTGCCATTTGCTCGTTTGCGCTCTGGATTGCAGCGTCAATTCCCGCAGCATATTGCCCAACCTGGGCAATGCCCAATCCTACACACGACGTTTCAATCGTCTTCTGAATATAGCTTTCGCGACTGTGTCCCACCGCCATATGCTCGCTAAGTGCTTTGGACGCTTCACGATATCCGCTGACAGATTCGACAACCTCCGTGACCGTCGCCCTACGCTCTTCTTCAGACTTCCAGAGTTCTGGGTACTTTGCGAACTCCTGATCCAGCCAGGTCGTGTCAGGCGTTTCTTTCGCTTTCTCACGATACGAGCGCAGAAACGATCCTATGATCGACTCGCCCTGTATCTGGTTAGATTTCATCTCTTCGTCAGTCATAGACATTCTCCATAAGGCCACTTTTCTTTAAGGCCAACTACAATTCCATCGGACGACTCATAATCCATGTCAAGGATGCGATAGAATGTTTTCGCAACACGCAATAATCCAAGCAGGAGAACAGAAACCTTCCTGAATAGCAACTTTATACAGTATCCTTAAAATCTCTAATGGAACGCTAGTGCCTTTGTTTCACCAACACAATCACCAAGATAATGAACCCACCAATAACATAAACAATGAAAAATGCATAAGAAAATCAAGAGGACTTTCCACCAAGCTATTAAATGTCGATCTAGGGAAATCAAAAAACACCCATTTAGGAATATGAATTATTAACTTAAAGAATCCACATATAACTTGCCATACACCATTTACACAATAACTCAAAAACTTAAATACTGGAAGTATGGTCCATCTATAGATGGTAACAGGGAGATGCCAGAGCCAAATGAAAAAAGGTGACATCCATTCAAACAGCCGACATAACAAATAACCACCGCAAATCAGGACACCAAGGCCTCCTCCGATGCATACAAAACTAATTCCTATTTTAGTTAGTTTATCATTACTGTCCATCATACACTCCAATATCCGTTATTCATACCATTCGCAGTACCTTTACAACTATACAAAAGGGCAAGCTCACAGCCCCCTTCTCACAGCTTCTCCCACTTGCTCCAACGGAAGATACATGTACCGGCCGCAGTGAATTTACGATTGAACCACGCCGAACAGGGGGCGGAATCGTTCACTCCTGCCACGCGCACGAACTTGGGTTCGGTGCCGATGAAAATGATCTCGCGCGCGCCGCTCCAGTAGCGGCACGTTGCACATTTTTTGTGTGTAATCGGTATGTCCATGCTGCATCCTCCCTTGCCACAAAGACAAAACGGCATCCTCGCGGCGGTTTTCGGAGGCGACTGGTATGCCTATGGAAACACGCACACGAGGATGCCGCGAAAGAGCAGCAACCTCTTAATTGTCAGTCTCCATTGGAACGAGTACCAGTCTTTCCGAAAACGACAACGCGCATAGTTTACCAAAACAGTCCCGCTCTCGCAAGACCTTCGGCATACCAATCGCCGTTTCAAATATACGGAGAAATGCCCGGACAATGACAGTTGGCAAATGAAAAAATCGAAAATCTTTGACGGAACAATCCGGCAGATGGGCGCGAATCAGATCAATTCTGGCGTGAACATCGCCATATACAAGGGAAGCTTGAGAACCGGGCCGCTGAAATCCGCGTCCTTCGGATGAAGGACAATGGGCTGCGCAGCCACATTGGCAAACTTCTTCATGAATTTGTCAAGGGAAACAGTTTGGTAGTCGCTCGCACTCTTGACTTCCACCGGATGGATATTATGTCGAACACCCACATGCGTCTTCGCCAGAAGGAACTCGATCTCCATTCGATTGACGGCATTTTTCTGGTCGCAGTTGTAGTGAAAGAATAGTTTCTGCCCGGCAGCACGCAACATCTGCGCAACAACATTTTCCATCAGCATGCCCTTGTTGATCTCAAGTTTACCCGTCAGAATCTTCCACTGCATGTCGTATGTGGCAAATCGATTTTCAGAAAAGGCATGACTCACCAACAATCCCGTATCGGCCATGTAACACTTGATCATCGTTCGGTCCTCCGTCAACCGCAGCCCGGCATTTGGATCCAATACGTTAGTTGCAAGATTGACGGTCATCGATTCGTCTAGCCATTCAAACGGCGAGTCTAGTTCCCGCATCCTGACTCCCGCCTCAACGACGCCCGGTTTGAAAAATTTCTTCTGGGCGCTCAGAGCTCCTGGAATGTTGGCCCAAATTGCCCTGACCTTCTGCTTGTAGCGCCCCGCAAATTTTCCGATGTCATCCTGATAGAGGTCGAGTATCAACCTTTTTGCGTGCTCCGCCGCCTTGATGTCCCGTCCGCGCGAGAATGCCTCTACCGCCTGCGGCATACCGCCGACCACGAGATATTGCCGGAAAAGCTCCATCGCCATTCGATGGTCCTGCTGCCCCATGGGAACTCGGTCCCCCAAACGACTTCGGATGAGTGTCATCACCCCGTCGGCCCCTAACGCCCAAAGAAATTCCTCAAAATCCATTGGATACATTTGTATCCGCATCTCTTCACTAGGAATGACAATCTGCTCGACATTCCTTTTGATTGAAATGAGCGACCCAGTTTCAAGATAGTGGAAACGCCCATCTTCCACCAAATATTTGATGGCCTCACGCGCCCGAGGGAAACGCTGAACCTCATCAAATACGATCAAAGTTTTCCCCGGAATGAGCTTCACCTGCGTCCGT
The DNA here is from genome assembly GCA_045641465.1 of Kiritimatiellia bacterium. Classification (GTDB taxonomy): domain Bacteria; phylum Verrucomicrobiota; class Kiritimatiellia; order RFP12; family UBA1067; genus RUG572. The sequence goes on from JAZUGW010000073.1 coordinate 9,491, forward strand.
GCCTCCAGCAACAGGAAAAACTCGTCAAGGTCGTCCAGTTTCTCCTCGAAAAGCTTTTTGATCTGTGGTCCGGTACGGGCAAAATCAATCAACAACCACGATTCATATTCATTCTTGGCAAACGCTTTGACAATCCAGCTTTTACCCACACGACGGGCCCCTTCAATCAACAGTGCGCAATGGCCAGCGTTCTCACGCTTCCATTTGAGTAAATCATCATAAATTTTGCGTTTCATGGCAAATATAATATCAAACTCGGGTTTGAATGTCAATGCCCATTACACAATTTTAAGAAGGTCTAACTTGTTTACAATACACATATTTAAGGAGATCATTCTTTCTACCAATACACATTTACAAGGTAGTTCCATCTGCCTAAAACCCGCGTCCTTGATGGCACGGAAATTGGTTTTTGGATTTTCGTGCGGAATTTCATGTCTAATTTACGCACGAAAATCAACAAATGAGATTTCGTGCGTTGCGGATTCTAGTTACTTTTGATATAATGTGCCGTGTTTGGAAGATAAGGAGCTTTAAATATGCGTTTTTTCGGCCGTGATGAGGAACTTGCCTCCCTTCGACTTCTTTTGAAAAAGAAGTCGTCTTCGATTGTCGCCTGTCGAGGACGGCGACGAATCGGTAAATCAACGCTCATTCGTGAATTCGCACGGCGAAACGATTTGAAACTCATCAACATCGATGGATTGGCACCTCGTGAACGGCAGGACAATCGCGATCAATTGGAGAATTTCAATCTGAAGTTAGTCAAGGAAACCGGGTATGGCGGCCCAGTACCGCACAACTGGGTAGAGGCATTCAAGGCGCTCGACAGTGTCATTGCCGACGATGCCTGGACGGTTGTCCTGTTGGACGAAATTTCGTGGATGGGGCGCTACGATGCCGACTTTCCGGGACATCTGAAAAGCGCATGGGATGCGGATCTAAAATACCATGACAAATTGATCTTGGTGGTCTGTGGTAGCGTGTCCGCCTGGATTCGAAAAAATCTATTGGAGAATTCTGGATTTGGCGGACGTTTCTCACGGGATATTGTCCTTCAGGAATTGCCCTTGCCGCTCTGCGCAAAATTCTGGGGCGAACGAGCCAACCAATTGCCGACACATGAAATCATCGATGTGTTGGCCGTCACGGGTGGAGTGCCACGATATTTGGAAGAGGTCGATCCAACGTTGTCCGCCGACGAGAATATAAAACGCCTTTGTTTCCATGCCGATGGCCCGCTGTTCAAAGATTTCCCCGCAACCTTTTCCGACGTACTGGGCGAGACGGCCAGAATCAAGGGAGACATTCTGAGGTTGTTGTCCGAGCGGGCAATGACCTGTAGTGAAATCGCCGCCGAGCTCGGCCGCGAACGTGGTGGTGGCCTCAGCGAAATCCTGCAGGAACTCTGCGATGCCGGATTTCTTTCCGATGATTGCGGCTGCAATCCGTCCACCGGCAAGCCCGCTCGGCAGGGAAGCTATCGGCTTCGGGACAACTACACCCGATTTTTCCTGAAATACATCGAACCGAATCTCGCAGCAATTCGCAAAGGCCAATACAACTTCATTTCATTGGGCATGCTGCCAGGATGGGAGAGTGTTTTGGGATTGGCCTTCGAGGGGTTGGTGGTCAACAACGCATTGTCGCTACTACCATTCCTTCACCTGCAGGGAGTGCCGATCCTCTCGGCGGCCCCCTATTCGCGACGCGGTACCAAACACCAACACGGGGTCCAGATAGATCTGGTGATCCAGACCCGCAAGAGCGTTCATTTGATCGAGGTCAAGCGGCAACGCGAAATCGGCGAGGAAGTCGAAACGGAAGTTGCCGCCAAACGTGCTAAAATCAAGGTGCCTGATGGAGTCGCACTGCGCACCGGGTTGGTCTATGACGGACATTTGTCGGAAATCGTCCGTGGCAACGCCTACTTCGACGCCCTGATTTCAGCGCGGGAACTGTTAGGATTCGCGTGAACTGCACGCGGCTGGCACCCCAGCGCACCAAAGGAAGACATTATGAATTTCCACAGTGACGAATTTCACAACCTTGATAATTAAACGGCGACTGCGCATCATTGTGCCAAACGGAAACCCATGTGCGGCATTTTCGGGAAATGGGTTCCCCAGGGCTCATCGCAATTGATGCCCGGCGTGAACGGCTGGCCGAACAGCACCGGGGTTTCCGTTCCCGGTGGCGGCAGGCCTTGGTACTGGAAACCATATTCCGTGCTGCTGTAGGAGTGGGGAACATTCGCCGACGTTCGATCCTGCACCATCTCGAAGACATTCCCCGCCATGTCGTAAAGGCCCAGTTCGTTGGCCGGCTTGAGCGCCACAGGCATCGGTACATGCGCCGAACGTCGCATCCAGGCGTCTTTGTTTCCACCAATGGCCTCGGGCGGAAAGGTTGGATCAATATCCTTCAATGTTGGACAGGACTTCTTCCGCGCACGATACCATTCACGGACGTTGGCGTTTTTGACCCGCCCCTGTTCGCCTTGACCAAACCACCCCACTTCACAAGCCTTCTTTCGCAAGGGCGAGGACAGACTCTGCTTCCATTCGATTCGATCAACCGTCTTCCCCTTTCGAAAGGCGTCACACCATTCTTTCGCCGTCGGGAGACGATACGGCTTCTTCGCCCGCCGTGCAGCCGTGAGGCGCGCGCAGAAGTTCGTCGCCTCGTCCCAGGTGACATTCGTCATCGGCCAGTTGGCGGTTTCTTCCGAGGGACTGTCCCCACCCATCACCTGCACCCACTGCATCCGAGTCACTGGCGTCTCCGAGAGCGCATACCCTCCGCAGTCGCGCATCACGATCGTCTCCGCCACCTGCGGCCGTCCTGCCCGCCAGCCGAACCATCCCACGCCCAACATGATCCCCAGGGCCAGGACCGACAACGCCACCAACACCGCCTTCCAGCCACGCCGTCTTTGAGGCCGTTCCACGCACATCTGCACCGCCGTCTGCCGCTCTTCCACCGTTCCCAGCAACTTCGGCAGCATCTCCCGCCAGAAGGACGGAAACGGCTCCAGCAAATCGAACGCCCGCGACCCGGGTTCATACCACATCCCGGTAAGCAGCCGAAAGAACAGCACCCCCAGGGCATACCAGTCGGACGCCTCCGTCGCCTCGCCCCCCTCCCGCACTTCCGGCGCCAGATACCAATAGGACCCCATCACCGGGCGCGACCCCGTCGTTTCGCCCGTCACAAATGTCGTCGACAGTTCAAACTTGGCCCGCAGTTCGTCGTTCAAAATCCGCGACACCCCGAAGTCGGTCAGTATCGCGTGCCCTTCCGCATCGACCAGCACATTCTCCAGCTTCACATCGCGGTGCACAATCCCGCGCGCGTGCAGTTCCTTCAACGCGTCGACCAGTTCCGCAAACCATCGCCGCAACACGACATCCGGGATATCCCCCTTCTTGCGCGCGACCTCGAGCGTCTCCGATTCGCCGGCGGCGTTCAACACCAGATCCATGGCAAACCACGGTTGCCCTTCAGACAGTCCGTAATCCCGTACGCGCCCAAGTTCCTGAAGGATCTGCGCCTCGGCCCGGAACCGCCTCGCGAGCAGTTCCACATTCCCGTGGTCGAGCGTGAAGACTTTCAACGCCACACGCGCACCTTCGTCCGTAACGGCCTCGTAGACCGTCCCCATACCGCCGCGTCCCAGTTCGCGCACCGTCTCGTACCGGTCAATCCGCATACGCCGCCTCCACGGCTGCGATCATCTTCTCCACGCGGGTCTTCACCTGACTGACCTGATTGCGCGAAACGCCGAATCGTTGGGCGACTTCGTCGATTCCCCTTTGCTCAAGCACATAAGCCCGATAGATCTCCTTCGACTGTGGCGCCAGCATGGAAACGGACATCACATGCTGCACGGCCGCACGGTGAACCGCCAGTCGCCATGCGGCATCCATCTGCATCCCCGGATCCGCCTCGCCCAGACTTCCCAACGAACCACCCGTCACGCATTCCAGGCCCCGTTCTTCCCGCCAGCGGTCCACAAGCAGGTTGCGCATGATCTGCGCAAGATACGTGCGGAAACGCGCCTTCGACGCGTCATACTTCTCCGCCCGCAACACTCCGACAAGGCGGATGAACACGTCCTGCACAAGATCGTCGAGATCGGCTTCCGATACCGTCTGCCGATTCAACCGAAGGAACTCGCGTACGGCCGCCGCATAACGCTCGACGAAATCCGCCCAGACGGCCGCATCATCACCAGCTCTCAACGCTGCGATTTTCTTCAGTAAAGTTGCAGGTGTATCAGGAAAAAGCGCCATGGGGGACTGACTGCAGGAAATAGTGACGACTCAGGAACTTCGACTTTTAGAAGAACCACTTGGCGCAGGCGAGGAGGCCCTGCTTCCACGGCACGCGGTGCGAGACACCGGTCTTGCCTTCGAATTCCTTCAGATGCGCCACATACCAGTCGTAGTTTCTGACCAGCGCGTCCTTGTTGGAATAGCGCGGCTTGAATCCCAGCAACTGCTCCGCCCGCTCGATCGACACGAAGCTATCCGTCGACGCCGTTTCGTACACCCACGGATAGAGCGGCGAGAGATGCAGCTTCTCGAGGATACGCAGAATGAAGACAATCGGCTTGATCGGCGTACCGTGGATCTTCTTGCCGTGCCCCGCGCGATCGAGCACCGCCTGGTAGTCTTCCTTCATCGTCGTGAATTCCTTCGCGCCGATGTTGAACTCCGTGTTGACCGTCTTCTCGTCGAGCGTCATCGTCAGCCAGATGGCCTCGCAGAGGTCCGCCACGTCCATCAGCTGGTAGCGGTTGTTGCCGCTGCCGATCATCGGGAAGCCGTGGCCCGTATACGCCCAATCGTAGAAGAGCGCGAACACGCCGAGGCGCTCCGGACCGATGAAGCTTTTCGGACGGATGATCGGCACGCAGAAACCCTCCGCGCGCGCCTGGCGGCAAATGCCTTCCGCCTCGATCTTCGCGTGACCATAGGGACCGACGCCGATCATCTCGTCCGTCTCGTAGATCGGATGGCGCTTCGGCACACCATACACGGCGGTGGACGAAATCTGGATCATCCGCGTCACGCCGAACTTGCGGCAGGCGGCGATCACATTGCGAGCCCCGTCCACTTCGGTCGTATGAATGTCTTCCGGCGAATAGAGCGGCAACGCCGCAGCCGTATTCACGACGGCATCGCACCCTTCCACGCATTTTTCAACCGCGGCGAGATCCCGTACGTCGCCCTTCGTGAAGGCGAGCCAGGGTTCGCTCTTTTCCGGATAGTCGAAATCGGCAATATCCAAAACCCGAATCTGTTCAACCCCCTTCTCGCGCAGCGCACGAATGAGATTGATGCCCAAAAAACCGCTACCGCCAGTCACCAGTACCGTCTTCATTTCGCCGTTCCTTCTTCCTCGGTGATCTTCACCGTCAATTCCTGCACGCTCGTACGCGAGAGGATGAAAATCGCATCCGCCCCGCCCACCGTCGCATAGCGTCCACCGCCCGCCGCCGCGCCGCCAATCAACAGATTGCGCCGCACGGCCTCGGCATTTTCAAAGTCGACGGCAATCGCGAGCCACGGGGCGTCCAGTCCGCAGCGACGGAAATCGTCCGGCGTCGCCGCCACCGTCTCCACCCCCACGGCATCCACACGCGTCAGCGTGGTCAGCAACTTCTTCACGGCCTCGACGTTCACCGTCGCCGGCGTGCCGCCTTCCAGATTCCACTTCGCACGGTCGGACGACGGCACCACCGTCACCGCCGTACCGTCCTTCGGCGTCACCGTAAGCCGCCGAACGGCTACCGGATCGAGCGTAAGCAGCGTCTTCGAACGCAAATCGGCAAACGACCCGCACGCGGCGAAATAGGCCGCCGGCACCACCACACCCGGCTGCACGCCGGCCGAAGTCGCCACGGACACGCGAATACCGTCTTTTTCGGGCGGCGTATCGGGCACGTCGTTGCGCTTCATACGCAGCACGCGATCGACCATGGCCGCCGCCGCCGCCGGATCCGCCGGCGCCACCACGGGCGCTTCAAGCCGCCACACCTTGTTCGTATCCTGCGCCAGCACGTAGACGAGCGAACCCGCCGTGAACGAGACGGACGACACCCGCGCGTTTTCCGCAATCGGGAAGACGCGCGTGTCGCGCAAGGACTCGTCTCCCGCACGGCACAAGTCGACGAGCGCGGACTCCACGGCCACCACCGCAGAACCGTTCCGCACCAACGCGTAGACCAGATTCGTCCCCTGCCGCTCGCCGAAGACGATCTGCTCCGCCGTTCCCGAGGCGGACCTCACCGTCACGGCAAAACCCGCATCGGCGGAAAGTCCGTAGGGCGCAAGGGCCGATGGCGCAATCGTTCCTCCCGCGACCGCGACAGACGGGTTCGATGCCGACGGCAGCACGAACTGCGCAATACGCGCGCTCGCGAGTCCCTGAACCAGCGTCTCGACCGCCGCGGCATCCGCCGGTGCCTCCACGGGCGCCGTCAGCTTCCAACCGCCTTCGTCCCGTACGAGTTTCACAAACGGCGAACCGGGCGTACGCAGATCGATGCCGACAAAATCCTGGGTACCGCACGCAACAAGGTTCCGCCGACGAAAACCATCCGCATTCACCGGTACAGCCTCGAACGCGGCACTCGCAATCGTAAAGACGTTATGCAGTCCCGCTGTGCGCGCATAGACTTCTTTACCGGATGCCGTCGGCGCGCCAAACACCACGCGCGTCTCTTTTCCATGCGCCCGCAGCGTCACCGTGGCCCGCGCATCGCCCGTCAACCCGAAGTCAGCAAAATCCTCGTGCAGCTCGGCCAATTCCTCCTCCGTGCGCATATCCCCCAGCGGGAACAGCGTCACCGCATCCACGAGACGCCGCACGACGGCTTCGTCCGCCGGTACCGCATACGGCACCACGAGACGCCACTGGCCCTCGTCGTCACGCGCGAGCGACACGAGATTCGTGCCGCCCCGTACGACGTCAAGCCCCTCGACATCCGCCAGCGCATATGTGCACAGGCTGTTGCGCGTCGCCTCCGTCGCCACCGCGCGCGCGCGCCACGAAAGAAATTCCAGCGCCCCCGAAAGAACCACGATGCCGAGAAGGAAAAGAAGAATGAACCGACGGTTGCTCATGCGAAACGCCCCTTTCGAAACGCGGCGACGAATCCCAGCGTCAACACAAGGAACGGCAACGCGAACACCGACCCGATGCCGAAGCGAATCCAGGCCGAACGATCCATGCCCGTCTCAATGGCATTGCCCGGCGTGCGCGGAGCCGTGAGGGCGTCGAGTCCGGCAAGCCAGGCAAGCGAGTTGAGAAAGACGTCACGATTGGCATTCGCCCGCTGCGAGAGCGCCCCGTTCGACACAAGCACCGCATCACCGATCACAACGAGTCGCGTCGGACGCAACGCCACATCGCGCGAAACATCGCCGCCACGTTCCAACGCCACCGCGAGCGCGAGAGGTCCGCCCGGTTCGGTCGTCGCATCGTGCGTCCACGGGCGCACCGTCGGTTCCGTCTCGCCCCACGCGCCCCCGTCGGACTTCACCAGCTCCGTAAACACCGTGCCTTCCGCCTGCGCGGCAGCCGTTGCGGCCAACGGCACGGCCCCGTCGAAGACCACCGTACTGCCCTTGAGCGGACGCGTAATCGCGTGTTCGGCCAAATCGCGCGCCACGACTTCCGTTCCCGAAAGCGTCCGCGGCGAAATCACCGTGTACGGCAGGATCTTGACGCCAAAATCGGCGAGCAGCGCGCCTACGCCCGCATTCGGACCCGGTGCCGCCAGCACGAGCAGACGACCGCCACTGCGCAACCAGCCTTCGAGACGCGTCGTCTCCACGCGGGAGAACGGTTCGCGCGCCCCCGCCACCACAAGCACCGCGCAGTCGGTCGGCACGGCCGTTGCCGTTGTGAGGTCGAGCGTCTCCAACGTATAGCCATCACGGCGAAGATCGCGCGCGATGTCGCTGAGACCATAGACAGGGTCGTACGAATCAAAGGCGGTTTCCCCGTGACCGGTCGTCCAGTAGACGACTTCGCGCGAGGCCGGCAGCGACAGGCGCAACAGCGCCGAGGCGCATGCCGCTTCGCCGGCGAAGAGCGCTTCGGCCCCGACCGTCACCGCCGCGTTCGTGGACGGCGTGAACAGATCGGCGAGCGGCAGCGTCACACGGCGATTACCCCGCCGGAAGACGAGCGAACCCTCCTCCGCACCGCCCCGCACCAGATCGACCGCGCGACTGAGTTCCCACCGCGGATCGACATAGTCCACCGTCAGACGCGCACCGCCTTCTCGCCGCGCCGTCGCTTCGAGTCCACGCAGCAAACGCGACACGGCACGGAACGCCGCCGCCCGCCGCGGCAGGAAACACGTCACACGCACATCGCCCTGCGCATCGGCCAGGATCTGGCGCGTACGGGCCGACATCCGCACTTCCGCCGCGCGCACCGGCAATTCAAAGGTAAAGTCCAGACGCATCGCAAAGGCGACCACCAGGCAAGTAAAGACGAACGCCAGCAGCGTCACGAACGCCGTCGAACCCCGCAGGCCGCGCGCCGCACGCCCCCGCAGACGCAACCCCGCAACAGCCTTCGTCGCGGCGAACACGGCAAAGCACGTCAGCGCCAGATAGAAGACCAGCGAGGCGAACGGGACGAGTCCCGTGGACAGGTCGATGATGTGGACTTCAAACGGAATCGACGCATACCGCGCCCGCAGAACCGGCGCCCACGCAGTGGCCCCCGCGAACAACGCGTACGGCAGCGCCAGCATCAAGAGCAACGAGGCGAAAGCCGCCGAGGCCGCGTGACGGAAACAGGCACTCGCCAGCAGGCCCGTCGCACACCAGAGAAGTCCCTGCAGCAGAAGCGCCGCAAAAGCCGGCAGAAAGGCCCCGAGCGAAATCGCATCCCCCAGCGCCGGTGCACAGAACGGCAGCACGATCAGCGGCACCAGCAGGTAGAGCGCCAGATTGACGACGAGTACGGACAGCGCCCCCAGCAATTTACCAAGGACGACATCGCGCTCGCGAATCGGCGCCGTCAGCAGCAAGTCGAGTCGTCCGCTCGCCCGTTCATCCGCCACAAGCCGCATCGTCAACAACGCCGCAAGCACCGGCAGGAACGGCACCGCGGCAACCGCCCACAAAGCCGCAAGAGGCGTACTTTCACCGTCGCCGACATAAAGCGCCCGCGCAAAGAATCCGCCGGCAAGCGCCAGAAATCCGGCACTCGCCACCGCCGTCGTCGCGGACGGCGCCAAACGCCCGAGCGTACGGGCGAAAACCACACGCACGGTCCGCATCATACGATCACCCCTTTCGTCTGGGGGACGAGACCCAACAGCATCTTGGCACCGGCCGCCGTCTTCGCACCCAGCACGCGGCCTTCTTTCAGCACATAGAACTTTGTCGCCCACGTGGCAAGTTCATCGATCTCGTGTCCGCTCACGACCACGGCGGCAAAGGACGACACGGCCGCCAGAATGCGACCGAACGACGCGCGCGTCAGCGGATCGAGACCGGCCAGCAAATCGTCCAGCAGCAGGAAACGCGGACGCAGCAGCAGCGCGTCCGCCAAAGCGACGCGTTTGCGCAGACCGAAGGAAAGCGTACCGATGCGCGCGTCGACGTGTTCCTCGAGATTGCAGAGGTCCAACGCTTCGGCCACGCGGTGGCGAATCTTCTTCGCCATCTCGCCGCGCAGGTTCGCCCGATAGCGCAGATAGTCCTTGACCGTCAGATCGGGATCTGCCGGTGCCGTCTCGGGGAGATACCCCATCACGCGCCGATAGCGCAGCGGATGGGCGAACGCATCGACGCCATCCGCCAGCACGGTTCCGGACGACGGACAGCAAAGTCCCGCCAGAATCTTGAGGAGCGTCGTCTTGCCGGCGCCGTTGGCACCCGCCAGCACGGCCGTCTCACCTGGCGCGACGGCAAACGACACATCGTCCAGAAGGCGCGTACGCCCCCAGGAAAACGCGATGTTCTGCACCTCCAGCATGAATCAGATCCTATTCTCAGTGGCCGCCGCACGCCCCGCCATGGCAGTGCCCGCACGAACCGGCGCACCCACCGCCATGACCGCCGCACGTCGCGCTTTGCGCCACCTGAAGCGTGCCCGCCAGCAGTTTCTCAATCGCCTCGTCCGCCGAACCCGACACCCCCGCGAGCGGCGTGATGCCCGCCGCCACCAACGCGCCCAGCGCCCCCGGGCCGATGCCGCCGCACACCACGGCCTTCACGCCCTGCGTCAGAAGCCAAATCCCGAGGTCCTCGTGTCCGATGCCGCCTGTTTCACGGACATCGGCGGAAACGACCTTGTCGTCCTCGATCGTATAGATTTTAAACTGGGTCGACTTCCCGAAATGCGGAAAAATCTCGCCGTCGGCATATGGTATGGCAATGTGTGTGTTCATAGGAAGGTATTATAGCATAAATTTCGGTACTTAGGCGTTTTTAGTCAGCCGAACGGTAGGGCGCGTTCTCCGAACGCGCCGCATCGGGCGGATGCGCTTCCGGCCGCAGGCTCTCCACGGACGCCACCTCCACGCCCAGGGCCTGTACGTCACGGCGGAAGTCCTTGTCTTCCGTGACCACGCACACGGGATAGGACGCACCGACGAAACGGCGCATCCGCAGAAAGTCGCAAATGAAATGGTCCGCCCGATGCGCCCCCGAGCCGCCCGTAAACGTCACACGCAGACGCCCCGCAGTACGACCGTCCGGACGCGCACCGTCGAAGACGATCCAGGCGCGGTCCGACGGATGCGCCGCCAGCCAGTCCGACACAACCGCTTCAAGGCGTGCCTCCTTTTCGGACGGTTTCAACCGCTTTTCCGCCGGCGCGAGCAGACTGGCGCTGCCGAGAAGCGCATTCCAGCCGTCGACAATGAGCAGCGATCCGCCGGCTGGCATCTCGTCCCCCGCGCGCGCCGCCGCAAGGGCGAGGGCGAAATGGCTGCGTACGGCCTCGAGTTCGGCACGCGTCTGCGACAGTTCCTCCTTCAGGTGCGCGACTTCGGTCTTGAGCTCGCGCACATGCGCCACCCGTGTGGAATTGATGATGTCGTTCGTCGTCATCACACGCGCGAAGTCGGCTTGACAGGGAATCCGGGCAGCACCGTGGTGTGCACGCGCGCCGCCTTCGCCGGATAGTCCAACGTGTAGTGAAGGCCTCGGCTCTCATGGCGCTTCTGCGCACTGCGCACGATCAGTTCGGCGCACACCGCAAGGTTGCGCAGCTCAAGCGTGTCGGGCGTGACGAGATAGTCGAAGTAGTATTCGCGGATTTCCTTGCGCAGCGTTTTGATGCGATGCGCGGCGCGCGCGAGACGCTTGTTCGTGCGCACGATGCCCACGTAGTCCCACATCAGGCGGCGGATCTCGTCCCACATGTGCGACACGAGCACCGCTTCGTCCGGCTCCACCGCGCGACCGATACGCCACTCGGGAATCGCCACCGGCTTGGACATCTTCTCGGGATGCGCCGTGAGACGACGGGCCGTGAGGCGGGCCATCACGAGCGCTTCCAGAAGCGAGTTCGACGCAAGACGATTCGCCCCGTGCAAACCCGTGCACGCGGTTTCGCCCACGGCAGAAAGGCCCGGGAGCGAGGTGCGTCCATCGACCGTCGCCTGCACGCCTCCGCAGCAATAGTGCGCAGCCGGCACGATCGGGATGAGATCCTTCGACATGTCGATGCCGAATTCCAGACACTTGCTGAAGATCTTGGGGAACCGCTTCTCCAGGAAGGCCCGCCCCTTCTTGCGGATGTCAAGGCAGCAATAGGGTTCGCCCGTGCGCTTCATCTCGCTGTCGATTGCACGCGCCACGATGTCGCGCGGCGCCAGGGAGCCGCGTGCGTCGTAGTTCTGCATGAAAGGACGCCCCTTGCGGTCGACCAGCACCGCGCCCTCGCCACGCACCGCCTCGCTGATGAGGAAGCGCTTGGCCTTCGGATGGTAGAGGCAGGTCGGGTGGAACTGGATGAACTCCATGTTCTCGATCTTCGCGCCGGCACGCCACGCAAGCGCGATACCGTCGCCCGAAGCGACATCGGGATTGCATGTATAGAGGTAGACCTTGCCGCATCCGCCCGTCGCAAGAATCGTATTGGGGCTGCGTACCGCATAGATCTCGTTCGTCTTCTTGTCAAGCACATACGCGCCCACACAGCGGTTCGGACCCTTCACGCCGATGCGCGTCGTGATGATGAGATCGATGACGATCGCCTGCTCGTGGTACTCGATCGCCGGATGCTTCTTCAGCGTACGCACCATGGCGGCCTCGCACTTCTCGCCCGTGATGTCGCCCGCGTGGAAAATGCGGCGCATGGAGTGTCCACCCTCGCGGCCGAGATCCCACGAACCGTCCTCCTTCTTCGCAAACTTCACGCCGCAGTCGATCAGATCGCGGATGCCCGCCGGCGCTTCCGAGACGATCTTCCGCACGACCGCTTCGTCGCAAAGTCCCGCGCCGGCAATGAGCGTGTCGGCCACGTGGGCCTCGAACGAGTCCGCCGGATCCGCCACACAGCAGATGCCCCCCTGGGCGAAGTTCGAGTTGCAGTCCTCGAGCTTTTCTTTGGTGACCAACAACACGCGACCTGCCGGCGCCAGGTGCAGCGCCGCCATAAGTCCGCTCATTCCTGAGCCGACAACGAAGTAATCGCAGTCAACAATCCGCATTTCCTTTTTAACTCCTTCGCTAATAGTATAGCAAATTATTCGCGGTCCGCGATTGACAATCGCGTGAAATTGATGTAAAATCAAAACCGTAGTCAGAGATTCATCTTTGGCGGAATTGATGTATAATCTAGACAACAGTCGGAAATTCATTCTCGATGGAATGAAATGGGATAGTTCCAAAGGGGGGAAGATGACAGAAGAAAACACAACTGAAAACCAGAACCGCCCGCCGCTTCGGGTGGGTATCGTCGGTCTTGGCCGTGCGGCGTTTTTCAAACACCTCCCGGCATTGAAGGCCTTGCCCGAGTTCTTTCGTCTGGTCGCAGTCTGCGACTTGCTGAAGGAGCGGCGCGATCTGGCGGAAAAGGACTGGCCCAATCTGCGGACCTATCGGCGCATCGAGGACATGCTGGACGACCCGGAGATCGACCTCATTGACATCACCCTTCCCACGCCCGACCACATGGATGTTGCGTTGTCCTCCCTTCGACGCAACAAGTGGACCCTGGTGGAAGTCCCCCTGGCGGTCACCTACGAGGACGCCAAGGTCCTTCAGGCCGCCGCCGTGAAAACCCGCGGAAAGCTCTTTGCCTATACGCCGAGCATCTTCACCCCCGACTTTCTGCTGGCGCAACGCCAGCTGAACGAGAAGCGCCTGGGGGACCTTTTCGAAATCCGCCTCTCGCAGCAGGACTACGTCCGTCGCGACGATTGGCAGAGCGTCAAGCGCTGCCTGGGCGGCTGCACGTGGTATGCGGGCCCCGGGGCGCTGCTGCAGGCCCTCACGCTCCTGCGGACACGTCCGTCGCAGCTGTGGAGCGAGCTCAAGCGCATCGCCTCGCTCGGCGATGCCGAGGACTTCGCGCACATCGTGCTGAAGACGCGCACGGAACTGACGGCCGACATTGAAATCTGCGGCGGACAGCTTCCGCCGTTCAACCCGTCCTTCGTCCTGCGCGGTACGCGCGGCTCATTCTCAGTCGCCCCCGGTGCCTCGACCGGTACGCTCCACGTCATCGACCCGAACTTCAAGTTCCCGCGTCGGCGTTCCAGCGTGCGCACGCCGCCGCTCACCGACCTGCACGAATCGATTCCCGTTGTCGACATTCCCGTGGAGCTCCCCGCCGATGTAAACCATGGCCCGACGGCCTTCTGGCGGACCCTTTACGCGACGATTCGTACAGCCGCCCCCTTCCCCATTCTGCTGGACGACGTGATCGACGTGATCCGCTACCTCCAGCTCATCAAGAAATCTTCGCCTTTTGCGAAATAGTTCTCCGTTGATTTTTTGACCTGCGCCAATTCCGCGCTTGCTTTTTTCTCAGATTTGGAGTATTCTACTTGTCTGAAAACAACAAGACAGAGGTAAATCTTTTTTCGGAGTCGAAGATGTCAGACGAAAACAATTTCGTTTCGTTCGTGTGTAGTGCATGCAAGCAGGAGCTTGAGGCACCACGCGACCTAGCCGGGCAGACGGTTGAGTGCCCGGCCTGTGGCACACATTTAGTTGTCGCGCAGGCTCCCGCGCAGCAAGCGTCCACACCTGCCCAACTGGACGCGATGAAGTCTCGCACGATTCGCATCGAGCTTGGGGACCTCTAGTCCGGTGCCATGCCCTCTGCCGTTCTAGTCATCGGATCCACCTGTGCACCGCAGGACATTCAAGAGATCCTGCGTATTCAGGATACGGTCTCGGCCCTGCTCACAGAGGGGTATGCTGTCGATTTGCTCGTGCCGTCCGTCTCGCCGTTGCTGTCGGTCGCCCTCGCCAACGAAGTGCGCACATTCAAGGTGCCCGAATTCCCGTTCTGCGGCAACCCGCCAGCACGACCGTCGTTCCGCCGACTCATCATCGGCACATTGATGGCCTTGCGCGGAATCGCCCTTGTCTCCCATACCGGCTATGTCCTCTTGCACGGCGTCAACGACGGGGCCTTGATCGCTCGCGCCATCAACAACTTTTCGCTGAAGACGCGTCCGTGCATCGCAGAATTCCATATGCCATTCTCGCTGCCGTGCTTCCGCCGCGGCCTGCTCACGGCAATCGCCCGTCTGCTGGAACGTCGAACCTTCCGCCGCGCGGCCGCCGTCATTCTGCCAGACGCCGAAACACTTGCCTGCTTTAGCTCCAAACTTCCCCGCGCCCGCGTCACGCTGATTCCGGACCCGCATTCCGAAATCTCGCCCGACGCCTTTACCATCGGCGAATTTACATACGCGCTGTCGCATGTGTACGAATATGTACTGCGCCCCAGTAACGAGGACTGATCAAGATGCCCGCTTCTGCCAACAAATCCAAATCAAAGAAATTGTCCGCCCGCATGCCTGCACGCGAAAAGCCGAAAGCCAAACCGAAGCCAAAGGGCAAGGGCAAAGGCAAGGGGAAGTCCGCCACGACGCCGATGCGTCTGATTGCACGCATTGTCTCCGTCGCGCTGTTCCTGGTCGTCGTCGCCCTTTGCGTTGCCGGCGACTTCTACGTGCACCATCCGAACGACTGGCTCGACCAGCATCGGTCTGTCTTCACGGCGCCGCTCGAGTACCTCGGCAACCGCACGGCGTTTTTCACCGATGCGCTCGGCTGGACCGGACACGACTGCGTCTATGAATCGGACGATCCTGCACCGACGGGTGAAATCCTCTTTGCCGGCGCGCCCGTGCGCCAGAAAGCACCCGCCCCTGCCGACATCGTCACCCTCAACCGCGGCGACTTCCTCATCGGCTGGTCTCCCTCGTTGCGCCATCCCGTCTGGGCCGCTTACCATGTGCCGCGCGAAGCACGTTTCCCATATTCGCGCAAGGGCAGTTTCTCCAAGGACCGTTCGGTCGAAAGCTGCCCATCTCCCTCCGCCTACACGAATCTGAGCTACGATCGCGGCCACATGGTGCCGTGTCGCGCGATCAGCACACGCTTCGGGGACGACATGCAGAAGAAGACGTTCCTGATGACGAACGTCGCCCCGCAGCGGCGGTCGCTGAATTGCGGCCCCTGGCGCGAAATGGAGCATCGCATCTGTGATCTGTGGTCCCAGAAATACGGCGAAGTGTGGGTCATCGTCGGCGCCATTCCCAATCCCTCGCCCGCCTCGCGCGAGAAGCTCGCCGACTCGTCCGTCGTCGTCCCCGAGAAGTTCTATATGGTCATCACCGCGCAGAACGAGGACGGCGTACGCGCATTGGCGGTACTGTTCGAACAGTCGGCCGGACGCTGGGACTTCCCTCTGCACAATATCGTCACCCTCAGCGAACTCGAAAACCTGACCGGCCTCGAATTCTTCCCCGACATGCCGAAGTTTCTGAAGTCCCCGCTCAAGCGGGACCGTCCGACCCGCCTGTGGCCGATCCGCTTCATCGACCTCATCAAGCTGCTGATGATCCGCTTTACTTGAGTTTGAGTTCCGTTTCCGTCGTAAGTGCGAGCCGATCGAGCTTCGTGCCGTTTTCGCGTACATGGACCGTCAACACCACGGGGCCTTTCGGCAGTTTCAGGTCACGTCCGAACTTGACCCACTTCCACTCGCCGTTCGTGACGCCCGTCGGCCAGTCCGTCCGCGGAAGGATGCGCGCCCCGCGCAAACCGACTTTGCTGTGTTCGCCCCGTGTCACCTCGACGATGAACGAATCGTCATCCGGAGTCGGAGCCCAGACGCGTCCCCACAGCGTATAGGTGCCCGCATCGGCGACATCCATTTGCCAGGAGACCCGCCCCGAAACCTTCACGCCGTTCGGCTCCCACACGTAGGCGCCGCCGGAAGCGAGTGCATCCGCGTCGATCTGCATGCCCCTGACGACATACCCCTTCTCGGCCTCCCACACGAGATCGCGATTGAAGGTCAACCGCATCCGATTCTCCTCCAGACGTTTCTTCGCGATCGCGGCTTCCGCCTGGTAGGCCGCGAATCCCGGCACCTCGCCGAGAATCTCCTTGCCGAGTTCGCGGCCATTCACCGCCAGCACGGCACCGCGCGGCTGCGGCACTACGCGATTCACCGAGGCGAAACGCGCATCCGTTTCAAGGACGAGCGGTCCCTCCTCACCCGCCACCTCCACATGCAACGACTTCCGCGCCTTGTCCACAACCCGGCAGGACGCCTGACGGAAGGCCTCCCCGAAGGCCGCGAACTTCGTCGGCTCCGCCGCCTCGTCGCACACGCGCACCCAGAAGGCAGCCCCAGGACGCGGTACGCGTTCGTCATCCGCCGTAGCTCCCCAGAAGTCATGATGCGCGACGGTCAAACGACAGGCCGGCACGCCTTTGAGCGCATCCCACACGAGCGCCACCTTCGCCTTCCCTTCAGCAATGCCACGCGCCCACACCACGCGCACTCCGAACGCACCCCCGCCCTTACGCACGACAAGCGTTGCAGTCGGCGCCAGTTCGCGCGCGAACGGCTGTCCTTCGGCAAGCGTCACCCGTTCTCCGTCGACAAGGATTTCATCCACCTCGCTCGGAAAGACGAAGTGCGATTCCAGCGTAGGCGTTTCCGGCGGGATATCCGCCGCATGGTACGCGACAAGACCCAGCGCATCGCGCGTACGCTGCGCCCCCGCCCAGAACGGATGCAAATGGAGCGTCTTCTGATGCGGACCCGTTCCTTCGGGAATCTTCTTGCGTCCATAGGGATCGCGTCGGCCATCTGCAATGAAGTAGCCGCGTACGAGCAGATTCGACGAGGCGAAATCCACGGCCAGCGGGATGTCCATATTCCAGTAGTTCGCCCCGGCCACACCGAGCGCCACATGACGACCCGCCCAATAGACGCGGTACTGCATCGGATCTTCGCCCCAGATATCTTCGACAAGACGCGGCACGGTCTTGCCCCACGCACGGATCTCGTCGTCGATGCGCCAGTCGTCGACCGCATAGTCGACGAAGACCGATTCGCGTGGAACTGAAGACGGAACAAGTCCACTTTGACGCAAATAGGATGCGACACCGCCCAGACCATAGAGGTAGTCGTAGTCGCGGCTGTGCGGACCGCCCAATCGTCCCGCGCCCGCAAACGAACTGACGGCAAGATCCGTCCAAAAGAGACGCAAGAGACGCGTCGCCTTGTCCTTCACGTCGGCATCGCGCACATTGGCGTGAAGACGATGCAAGTTGTTCAGATCGACGCCCGTATAAGTCGGGCTCGCATATTCGCAAATGCCGAACAACCGCGTATTCAGCATAAACGCATCAAGGCGGCGCACACCCTCGGCGAACGCCTCCTTCTGGTTGCAGGCCTCGCCAAGCAGAATGAGGTTCACGGCATTCATCAGGGCGATGTTTGTGTAGGCATCGCGCACACGGTGGTTC
>JAZUGW010000074.1:0-25454 GCA_045641465.1 Kiritimatiellia bacterium
GGAGAGATCCGGGAAATCAAGTCAACCGTGAACCCATACTGACATGTGACCATATATTATTATGGCGAGAGAATGCGCCAAAACCTTGATGGCATTGGCTTGAACGCGGCTCAGCTGGATTTGCAAGTGGCAAACTTGGGAAGAAGGCCCGCATGCTCAAGGCTCCGCTCTCCCCCAACGACCGCGACTGGTAGCAGGTTTACCGCAGGGCGTGTTTATGCTATAATAGCCTGCATTGTGAAACTGCGGTTGACAGATAGAAAGGAAAAGACCTGACATGCGGCGCGCGTCCAGATGGATGAGCGCCTTTGTCGGGTGTTTGTTCGTGGTTTGCACTTCGGGTGCGGCGGCGGGGGCGCTTGTCGAATTGCAGACGCCGGTCGTGGGGGCGGTGTCGAATGTCGTACGGGCGGCCCGCTACCTCGAATACGGCTTTTCCGAACAGCAGGTGGATAGTTCCTACAAGGGTGCCAACGAGGAATTGATTACGCGACTTGCGGAACTGAACGGTTGGCAGATCCAGTGGGTCGTCTGTTCCTCGTCGGAGGCGGTGGAGAAGCTCAAGAAAAGCGAGCTCGATCTCGTCGGCGGACTTTCCTATACTGAAGAGCGGGCGCGCCAGTTTTCCTATCCGCATCTCCCGACGGGCAACTATGGCGCGGAGCTTGTCGTGCGGGAAGGGGGAGACGTCGATCTGGTGCATCTCGCCGGTACGAACGGGCTCGTTGTGGCGACGGGGCAGGATCCGCGTTTGAACGAGCAGCTTGAAAGTTACTTGAGACAGTACAAGATACCCTATCGTCTGGTCGCCTATCCATCCTATCGCGAGGCGCGTCTGGCGTTCTATCGGGCGCAGGTACATGCGTTTATGACGATTGGGCCTTTCACGCACGAAGGCGAACAGGCGGTCGTCGAATTTCCGCCTGTGTCGGGATTCATCTGCGTCGCGAAAAAGCGTCCGGATCTTCTCCGCGCGCTCAACTCGGCACTGGCCAAATTGTATGAAACTTCGCCGACGTTCGTTTCGTCGGTCGTGAACCGGCATTTTCCGCATGTGGCGACACATACCGAGACGCTGACGGCTGAAGAACAGGCTTGGTTGCGGGATCGGGTCGTTCGCGGAGAACCCGTCTCCGTGGATATCTCGCCCCTGCTGCCGCCGCTCAAGACATGGAACCATGCGCGTCAGGAACCGATGGGTTTTACGCGGGCGCTTTTTCAGGAGATCTCGCGGAGAACGGGATTGCTCTTTTCCTTTCAGGCCCCGGGGACTTCGCAGACGGGGCGTACGCGTTTCCGGGCGGGTACGGTTGACGTGTGGGTGGATTTCGGTGCGAGTGCCTACGAGGCTGTCGTCGACGAGGCTCGCCGCTATTCGCTTTCGGTTCCGCAGTTGCTTGTCTGCCGCCGTGATACAGCATTGCCGGATCCTGCCGCCGGCAAGATTTCCGTTCCGGTCTGGGACCGTTCCCGTCTGGCCGTCTATCGACGCGGAGGACTTGATTCGCGTCTCGTGGTGTGTCCCGACAGTCTTGACGCGGTTCGGGCGGTTTTGGATGGTCGTGCGGATGCCACGTTCCTGTCGGTCTTCATGTCGGCCATCTACATTCGCCAACTTCATGCCGAACGGGCCCTTGAGACGCGTCCTGCTCCGCACGCGCATAACGAGGTCGTCTTCTCTTTCATTGTTTCGCCCAAGGCTCCGGCTCCGCTTGCCGGCATTCTGCGTAAGACGACGGCGGGCCTTTCGAGTTCCGATACGGCGGCTATGATGATGCAGGCGTCTCACGAATCGGTCAACCGGCCGTTCTTCTCGACGAAGGAGTGGATCCTTTTCGTCGTGTTGGCCGTGGGCGGACTGCTTTTCCTCATCGGTTATCTCGATGTGCGCCGCGCGCATCAATATGAGATGATGACGGAAGAGCATGAGCGCCTGGTGAAGATGCGTGATTCGTTTTTCAAACGGGCCGCAGCCGAACTGAGCGGTCCCATTGATGCGATTGAAGCGCGGGCCGAGTGCCTGCGTACGCCCGACGCCTCGCGAGAACATGTGCTCGACTGGACGGAAGGCTTGATCCGAAATGCGGACCTTCTTGTGACGCGCCTTCGGAACCTCATCGAATACGCGAAGATCGAGCGTGAGTATGAGGACAAGTGGCGTCAGGCTGAAGGAGGAGGGCCTCGTGACAACTAGGACTTTTCTGAAACAGCTTGTTGCGGCGGGACTGTGCATTGGCGGTTTGGGTGGCTGCC
This sequence comes from Kiritimatiellia bacterium, assembly GCA_045641465.1. Classification (GTDB taxonomy): domain Bacteria; phylum Verrucomicrobiota; class Kiritimatiellia; order RFP12; family UBA1067; genus RUG572. The sequence continues at coordinate 2,254 of JAZUGW010000074.1, forward strand.
GAGAGCGATCTCGTGAATTGCATATCGGCGTTTCCTGCCATTTGAAGCCGTGGTGCTACATTGATCTGAAAGAAGGTCTGCTCACGGGGTTTGACGTTGAGCTGGCTCGACTTGCGTGTGCGCGTCTGAAGTGGAAGCCGGTTTTCCATTCGATTTCGTGGCCGGAGAAAGAGCGCTTGCTTGCCACGCATAAAATCGATTGCGTGTGGAGCGGATTTACGGTGACCGGCCGTGAAGAGTATTACGCGGTGCTTGGACCCTATGCGTCAAATGCGATTCTTGTGGTCACGCGTAAAGGTGGGAAGATCAAACGGAACGAAGACCTTGCCGGACATACCTTGCTCGCGCAAGCCGGTTCGACGACTGAGAGCACGTTGAGGCCGGGCGGAGCTGCTGCCGTACTCGGGGCGAAGATCGGTCGGGTTGTTACGTCGCCCTACATTTCGGTCTGTGTTCAGCGCCTGCGGGACGGACTCGGCGACGCGTTGGCCGTTGATGAAGACGTGGCGCGAGCCATTGTGCAGGAAAGCGAGGGACAGTTTGTACTGGTGCCGGACGATCCTTTGAGCCATGACGGTCTCGGTGTCGGTTTCCATCCGCGCGATAAGGACCTCCGTGACCGTGTGGAGAAAGTCCTGAAGATGCTTGAAACCGAGGGCGTTTGCGCGAAGCTGTCACAGCGTTTCTTCGGTCATCCCAATCGTTTCCACCTCCCTGGAGGAAAACCATGACGATGACGGGACGGCTTGGCCGAATGATTGCGGTCGCGCTGTTGTTGCTGGGCGCGAGTACCTCGGTGGCGGAGGATGTTCCATCGAGTGTGACAGGACGTGTCGTACGGGTGGGCTTTTGCGCAGAACGCGGAATCTTCGATCGAATGGAGGACGGGTCGTACACGGGGTTGGGCCCAGCCTTGATCGATCGGCTGGCGAAGCATCTGAACTGGCGGGTCGAGTGGCAGAATGTTTCATATGCCAATGGTCTGGAGAGACTCGCCCGGGGAGATCTCGATGTGATGGGGGGCGTACTGAAAACGCCGGAGCGCGAACGGACGCTGAATTTCGTCCGTACGCCGATGGGCGTTCGCCGCCTTTCTCTCTACGTGCTCAAGTCGTCGCCGTTTGAACGAATCGATTCTTCGTTGAACGGGTGTGTCATCGGTGCTGTTGAACACGGTGTTCGCCTGGAGGCGATTTCGTCTATTCTTGCCGCGCAGGGCGTGAAGTGCTCGATTCGAACCTATCCGGACGCCGTACGGGCTGAACGCGCGCTGTTTACGGGCGAAGTCGGTGCCGTGTTTCTGGGGCAGACTTTCAATCTGGCCGAAGAGCGAGAACTCTACACGGATAAGGCATGTCCGACCTACATTGTCACGGAGAAGCACGAAAGCGGGCTTGCGGAGGAGATCGATGTGGCGATGCAGGATGTTTTGGAGGAGGATCCCTATCTCGAACGTCGCCTGCGTCAACAGTTCTTTCCTCGCGCCGTGAGATCCGAATTGTCCTTTACACGCGAAGAGCGGCTTTGGATCGAACGTAAGGCGCGCAGCGGCGGTACCGTTACGGTCGATATTTCGCCTGCCGATCCTCCCTATAAGAAATACGATCCTGTGACAGGTACATTTTCCGGCTTTATATCTGAATTGTTGACTGAGATCTCCACGATGACGGGACTCCACTTCGAGGCCGTGCCACCGTCTTCGTATGAGACGGCGGCGACGCGTTTCGCACGCGGCGGTACTGACATCTGGCTTCCTATGGGTACCTGCGAGGACCCGATGAAGATCAAGGAAGGGCATGTACTTGATCTTCTTTTGCCAGAGGCCTTTTGTACGCGTCGCTATGGTGGACGCGGCATTACAGATGCCTCAAGCCGCATTGCCGTGTGGAGCGGTGACCATCGGCGTCTGAGGACCTATGCGCAACTCGGCTATGTGCCGCGTCTCGTCATCTGCGAGTCGCGTGAGGACTGCTTGCGCGTTGTGGCGGATGGCCATGCCGACGGAACCTTCCTGACATATGGTGGCGCACGACAGCTTTCTCGTAAACTTGGTTTGTCGAATCGGGTGGAAGTGCGTCTCGTCGAAGTTGAACGCTATGTGCCGACGTTCCCGTTTTTTCTCGGTCCCAAGGTCGACCCTGTTTTCGTCAGTATTATGACCAAGGTCCTATGCGGATTTTCGCGTGATCGAATGGTCGACCTCGTGCATCGTACCGAGGCGCACGAGATGGTTGCGTCTCGTCTGACGCCCGAGCAGAAATTGCTGTGGTGCGGCGTGCCGATTCTTTCTGCGGCGTTGCTGCTCCTGTTGATCATGTCCGTTTCGCGGCGGCGCGTGGCGGCGGCGTTGCATCGTTCCGAGATGTCTCTTCGCGTTGCGGACGATGCCCTGAAGGACGCCACGAAGGCACGCGAGAAAATGCGCGAGGCGCTGGATCGCGCGGAATTTGCCGCCCGTTCCAAGACGAACTTCCTCGCGACGATGAGCCATGAAATCCGAACGCCGTTGAATGCCGTCATCGGCTTTTCGGAATTTCTTTGCGAACCGAATCTGCCGTCCGAAAAGGTCGGCGAATACGCGCGCGGAATCTCTTTCTCGGCGAATGCCCTGCTGTCGCTGCTGAATGACATCCTTGACATCTCGAAGTTCGAGAGCGGCCGTACCGAGGGCCTTGACATGCGGTCGGGTTCCTGCGACGTCGAGGCGCTTTGCCGTGAGATGGAAAGCGTCTTTCGCATGCAGGGACGTGAGAAGGGGCTCGAAGTGGTCTTCACGACGACTTCTTCGATTCCGCGTCTGAAGCTTGCCGAACCCCGTATGCGGCAGATTTTGCTCAATCTCGTGGGGAATGCCATCAAGTTCACCGATCGCGGCCGTGTGGCGACGACGGCGTCGTATCAGGAGGGGACGTTCCGCATCCAGGTGAAGGATACGGGCATCGGCATTTCGCCGCGCGGACTCAAACTCGTTTTCGATCCGTTCTCGCAGGATATGGAGAGCCGGCAAGGCAAGGCCTATGCGGGCACGGGACTCGGCCTTTCCATCGTGAAACGACTTGTCGAAGCTTCGGGCGGCACGGTGACGGTCGAGAGCGAAATCGGCAAAGGCTCGACCTTCACCGTCGAGCTGCCCGGAATCGAGTCGCTCGCCTCGAAGACCTCGGGACGGACAGAAGCAAAACTTGCCGATTCGGCGACGGCTTTCCAGCATGTGCTGGTCGTCGACGACACGAAGATGAACTGCCGCGTCCTCGCGGCTTATTGCCAGAAGCTTGGATTGAAGAACGTGAAGACGTTCAACTCGGGCGCTGAAACGCTGGCCTATCTCAAGGCGGGCGGCGAAGCGGACCTCGTGCTGAGCGACCTCTGGATGCCCGGGATGAATGGGAGTGAACTCGCACACGAAATCATACGCCTTCGTCCGGCATTGCCCGTTATCGCCGTCACAGCAGATACCGACGCGCGTGCAACATTCGATATCAACGTCTTCCGTGCCGTCCTGGCAAAGCCTGTGACGACCCAGAAGCTCCGCGACCTCTTCGCCACCCTCGTTTGAGTTCCGCGGTCACTTGCCGGAGAAGCCGGCGCGGCGTTTGGCTTGGGCGAGGGCTGAGGCTGTGGAAGACTGTGCAGGCGCAGAGGGTGTCGGAGGCGTGGGTTGCGGCTGGGTGGACGTCGGTGTCGCAGTGGATGTCGCGGGATGAACCGGCTTCGGTTGCGGTTTCTCGCGTGTGAAGGACCACGGGACATGCAGTCCGAGGCGGCGCACGAAAACGAGGGCGAGGAAGATGAGGGCGGCCGCGAGGAAGATCCACGGCGCGAGCGCCCGGTAGTGCCGCGTCACGGGAAGCTGTTCCCAGACGTTGTCAACCGTGAGGAGCGCCCGTCCGCCGGTTTGCGCGGCCAGACGCGCGAGTGCGTCCTTGCCTTCCGTCGGCTGTCCGCCGCGCCGGAATTCCGCCGAGTAGGGCAGGCAGATGGGCGGCAGCACCACGGGCGAACCTTCGGGCGGACGCGCCACGAGGAACGCCGTTTCTTCGCTGGACAGCGGCACGAACGCGGCGAGCGTATCGGCCGATTCCCATGTGAGCGACGTGACCGTTCGTTCGGCACCGAGCCCCGGACGATCCTTCACGACGACGAGCGGGATCCCCGCCTGCGAAAGAAGAGTCGCGGGATTGTCGTCGTCCGCAACGGCCGTGACACGAATGCCGCCCGCGACGAGGCGGCGTTCAAAGGTGAATCCACCCGAGGCGAAAACGTCCGTTCCACGTATCCACCGGACGATTCCGGCGGCGAGTTCGGTCCCCTGCGCGGAGGTCATCAGCGGCGGCGCGTGCCGTCCCGAGAGTTCGCCCGTAAACGCCAACGTGCGACCAAGTCCCACACGGCGCGTGGCGAGCAGAGGCGCGTGTTCATCGTCGTCCGTCAGGATGGCCGCTTCGCCTTCGGGACGCAGGTACGTGAGATTGTAGCCGCCGATGGACGGCAGCTTCGCGGGAAGCCGGTCCGAGATCTGCCGAAGCGGCACGGCGACTTTGAGCGGCGTCAGGTTCGTACACATCGCCTCTTTGGCGGCCAGGAAGGTGTCTTGCAGGAAGAGGCGCGGAATCTCCTCGGCCCGCTCTTCGAACCAGCATTCACCACCGCCGAGTTTGGCGATTTCTTCAAGCAATTTGCTGTCGCAGTCGTGGCGGGATCCCAGTCCGATCACGCTCACCGTAATGCCGGCGGCACGCGCCTGCGTGAGATACTCCTTGTAGTCACCGGGTTCTTCCGAATCGGAGGCGTCGGCAAAGAGGATGAGATGGCGGATCGGCGTCGTGGCGCGCGCAAGTTCGCGCAAACCTGCCGTGAGACCTTCCTTGACGAAGATGCCGCCGCCCATTGATTTGATGGACAGCACTTCGTTCCGCCGTTGTTTCGCCGTTTCGGCTTCCTGCAGCGAGAGGATCAGATGCGGCTGCGAATCGACAGCGAAGACTGCCACCTCGTCGGCCGGCGAGAGCATGTCGATGGCACCGGCGGCGCCGAGATTCGCCATGTCCATCTTGGTTCGTCCGTCCGAGGTGCGACAGCTCATCGACCCGGAACGGTCCATCACGATCGCAAGGGCCAAGGCGTACTTGCGGTGTTCCTGGCGAAGTTCCAACGTGACGGGCAGGATGTCTTCGAGCGTGGATTTGTACCATCCGCCCGGCCCATACGACTTCTCGCCGCCGGTGAGTGCAACCCCGCGTCCCAGGTCCGACACAAAGGCGACGAGATTGCGTTGCAAATCCGTGGGGACGTGTTTCGCGGAAACGTTCTCCAGCACGACGCCGGCGTAGCCTCCCAACGCGGCAAGGGAGGAGGGGAAGGTCGTGACGGGACGGCTTTCGACGGCGAGTCCGGCCGCTTTCAGTGCGGCGGCCGTCGGCGAAGGCGCACCATCTGTGAGAAACAGCACCGGCTGCGTGCCCTCGACGGAGACGACCGTTGTGGCACGGTTGTTTTCGGGACATGGATCGGTTGCGTCCGGACCCACCGTGAGCGTATAGCGACGCAGTCCGTTGCGTCCCGCACGGTCGCGGAAGACGAGCGGCGTAAATCCGCGCGTGAACACGCGGCGGCCGCGCGCAATCACGTTTGTGCCGCGTGCGAGCGTGTAGTCGTTCGTGACCGTCTCCGAACTCTGCACCCAGGCGGTGAGCGGGATGACCGTCTGTGGCGAGACGGTTGCCGGCGCATCGAGGCGCGACACGAACAGGTCGTGAGTGAACGGACGCGCCTCGAGGAAGGTGTCGACCGGATGCGTGAAGGTGGTGGGTAGGGGCGAGGTGAAGAGTCCGTCCGAAAGGACGAGGAAACGGGTCGGTCCATCCGGGTTGGCCAGGGTGGCGGCTTTCGTCAACGCGGTGGCGAGATCGGATCCGTCGGGTTCGACGGTTTGAATGAACGAATCGAAGCCCGAGGTGTCCGGACGCTTTTCAACTGCCGTCGTGGCCCCGAAGGTGACAATGCCGAGTGCGGCGTCTTGGGGACGCTGGGCGGCGAGCGTGCGGATGAGCTGCGTCTGTTCCTGCACGGCAGAAGCGGGCATCGAGTGCGACTGGTCTGCCACCACGATGAGCGTTCCGCGAGGAGCGCGCAAGGGGAAGACGGGACGCGCAAGGGCCAGAAGGGCAAGCGCCAGCACGAGGAAGGTGGTGCGTCGCCGGATGAAGATGAAATGCAGGATGAGCGCGAGTACGGCCAGCACGGCGGGGATCCAGGCGAGCGAGGCGGTACGCACGGCCTCAGGCGGGGGCGGTGCCGGATTGTGCAGGCTCATCGTCATACAGGCAGTCAAATCGGATTCGTCGCTGTCGAGCAGGTTCACCGAAGGCGCAGAGGCGGGTTTGCGTGTCTGCGCATCGACGCGGGCGAGCACGTTCTGGACGAGCGCGGGGAAGGCGGGCGTGCGGAAGAAGGCGTGCGCGGGATTCGCGAAGGCGAGGGCGCAGAGGTTCGTCGAAGCGCTGAGGAGCGGATTGGATCCGAGCAGCGCGAGCGGCGTACCGGGAAGAGGCGTCGGTGAAAGGGCGTAGGCTTCGCCGTCCAGCGTGACGCCGTCCAGCAGGTCGGAACCGGGATCGGTCCAGATGGGACCCGTTTGCAGAGTCTTTCCCCCGGGCGTGAAAATGAGACGGTAGGGATTGTTGGGGAATGTGCGCGCCGGATCGTCTGTGACGACGAGCTGCGCGGTTTCCGGCGCGGTCATCTGGCGCACGTAGCCCGTCGCGTCCAGGGCGCGCTGGACGAGCGTCGCCAGCGCCTTGTCGCCGAGTGCGAGGGCGACATCGACCCTCGGCACATCCGGGGGTGGCAGAACGAGGGTGTTGTCCGCCGCGAGCGTGTCAGGGGGAATTGAAACCGTCAGGGGCTGGTCGTTTGCGGGGACTGTCCCCTTGAAGCGGGCGCGCCCGTGGGCGTCGAATGCGAGGGTTTGCGTCTGGCCGCCAATCGTCAACGGCACCTGTGCGGGACTGTCCCCAAATCGGCGGACTTCGAGGAACAGGCTGTCTTCGGTGGGATTCTTCCGCAGACGGCGGGCGGCGGTGAGGGCGAGATTTGCCGCCGGCGAGCCGAGGGCCTCCCAGCGAAGGCCGGGGAGCGTGCGCTGTGTTTCGGTGGGTGCGTGGTCGGTGAGGACGAGGATCTCGTCTTCAGGTGCGCGGACGGACTGGACGGCGGCGAGCGCGCGGATGAAGGCGTCCGTACGGGTCACGGTTCGCACGCGAATCGCGTCCTTCGTCGGATGGCGTTGTTCGCGGGCGAGGAAATCGGCGGCGCGTTTCGCGGCCGACTCGGCCCCGCCGGCGTGCATCGAGGGCGTGTCGTCGAGAATGACGTGCAGTGTACCCGTGCTGGCGCGCCAGCCGAGGGGTGAGAGCGCGGCGAGGACAAGGGCCGACAGAATGAAGACTTCCAGCCAGAAGATCGGCGGCAGACGCAAGGTGTCACGACGGCGCGCCGCGGCGGGCGTACGGGCGGGCGCGGGCCAGAAGAGCAGGGACGAAACCGTGCGAGGCGGACTCTTCCGCCGGAAGCAGTAGAGTGCGGTGAGGCCGACGAGCGTGAGAAAGCCGAAGGCGGCGAGCGGCGTTGAGAAGATCATGCGAGGCCCTCCAGAATCTGGGCGCGCGCGAGGGCGGCGATCTGATCGACGGCCGGATCTTCGGCCGTGAGGTCGACGAAGGTCGCCGCATGACGGCGAGCGGCGGCAGACCAACGGGCCGTGTGGGCGTCAAAGGCCGTTCGGTAGGCGGTGAGCGTGGCGGCGTCGAAGACGAGTTCGCGTTGTTCGCCCGTTTCGATGTCGCAGCAGGTAAAGGCCCCGCCCGGGACGGGTGCGCGCTCGTCGCGCGAAAGGATGCGCAGCACGAGCAGACTGGCCGCACCGTGCGCAAGACGGGCGAGCGTGCGATCGGGATCGTCCGAGGTGAGCAGGTCCGAAAGAAAAATGCGTACGGCGCGTGTCGTCTGAGGATGGTCGCGTTCGACGACGCGGCAGGAGGGCGCCGCCGCAGTGACGAGGCCCGTGAGGTAGTCGGCAAGACGGGTCTTGTCGGCGGGGAGCGTCATCGAGGCCGTACGGTCGCGGAAGATTTCAATGACGGGCGCAATCTCCTCGTGACGGACGCGTACGACCTCGCGGTCCGTCCGGGCGAGTACGTTCCAGTCGAGGTTGCGCAGATCGTCGCCGGGTACATAGTCGCGGTAGTCGTGGAACTCAAGCGACGCACCGGCCTGCGGACCCAGTTGCGCCCCGGCCGCCCCGCAGAGCGCACGGCGCGGCAGAAGAAAGCGAAGGCGGCGTCCGTCCGCAAGGCCCTGTTGTTCGGCTTCAGTCATGGCGGCGATAGGAGTTGAATTCGCGCAGGATTCGGAAAATGAAGGGTATCATACCCGCGAGGAGAAGAAGTCCTGCGAGGGTGAAGTGGGTGCCCAACTCCTTATCGACGCAGTGTTCGATGCCGACGAAACTGCATGGAAAACATTCGACAAGAAAGTCGACCCCTGTGTGCCTCGCGGCGTCCGAGAGAATGCCCGAAACGACGTTGATGAGCGGGAAGTAGAACAGGAGTCCTGTTTGGACGAGATGATAGACGCGCGGGCGGGATGAGTATCGGTGGACGAGCGCGGAGACGATGCTGGTGAGGGCGACGGCTTCTGTGATCAGCAGGACGAAATACATGAGGACGCTTTTTGATCGGTAGGATCCGTAGTAGGCGGAGAAAGACGGGAGCAACGCAAGGACGAGAAGGATGAGTCCGAAGGTCTGTCCTGCGGCGGGACCTGTGGCAAAGGGATAGGTGACGAGGCGCAGGAGGAACGAACGCGGGGCTTGCGCTCGCACAATGCGCGGCATCTCCCGTGGCGAGAAGCTGCTGCGGAAAAAGAGCGCACCGCCACACAGGACCCAGAAGGCCGACCAGCAAGCGGATTCGAATTTTGGGATGTAGAGTACACCGATGGAGAGAACGAAGATGATCGCGAGCATGCGGCGAAGCGGGCGTTCGGAATCGACGTAGGGCGGTGCGATTTGGAATGTGGCAAGTCCGCGTAGGAAGAGGAGAAGAATTCCCGCACCGAGACAGCCGAAAAGCAGAAGACTGACAGGTGAGGTATGGAAAATCCAAGAGGAACTGGAGACGACAAAGGCCGTGGTTGTAATACTGACCCAAAAGGCGACAAAACCGACTGCGCCGAGAATATAGATGATACGCATCGGCAGGGACGTCGGTCGTGAAAGGGCGAGGGGCAGCCCAACGACGACTTCGACGAGGCCTCCGAGGAAAATGAGGAACGGTGCCAGGAAGACGTGGTAGAGGGGAATGCCGCGCATCAGGTAGGAGAATGCGAGAAAGGGCATTGAAATCGCAATGAGCGCGGCGATCAGCAAGACGGGGGCGATGATTTTGCCGTTGACGATCTGTCCGGACGTCAAGGTGGTCGTGAATTCAAGTCCAAGGCGTTCCTTGGAAGTTTCGATCGCCGTTTTGAGCGAGGCGATGGTGGGGAGGATGATGACCGTGGCGATGCCGGTCGTAATCAGAACCGCGTAGAACGGCGCTTCGCCGCATCCCTCGCCGTAGGCCAGATCGAGGTCGGTCTTGTACTCGCTGGCCGTCGCGAAGCAGATGGCGACAAGGATGAACAGAAGTGCCGGAAATCCGAAGAGAAGAAAACCGATGATCCGTGTGCGCGTGAGCTGGCGGAGTTCCTTGAGCGCGACGGGGTTGAAGGCGGGGAGGGTCATGCGAGCGCTCCTTTCGTGACATGCATGAAGATGTCTTCGAGCTTGCCGGTTTCGGATTCAAGCCGGAGGGGAATGAGGTTGCGGGCAACGAGGGTGCGTACGAATTCGGCGGCGGCCTCATCGCCGGCGGCGATCTTCGCGCGGCATCCGTTGCCATGGACTTCTGCGGCGCGGACGCCCGGAATTTCGAGAAGGCGCGCGAGCGAGGTGGGCACGTCGAGTCCGTGAAGGCGCAGGTTGTACCACACGTCGTCGGTTTCGCTGATTTCAGTCGAGAGGCGTTTGCCGCGTTCGATGATGACTGTGCCCGTGCACATCTCTTCGAGTTCCGAAAGGATGTGGGACGAGATGAGAATCGCCTTGCCGTTTTCGGCGAGGGCGCGCACGAGTTCGCGCAGTTCGACACGGGCGCGCGGGTCGAGTCCGTTGGCGGGTTCGTCCATCACGAGCACCGCAGGGTCGTGTACGAGCGCACGCGCGAGCGACACGCGCTGTTTCATGCCCTTCGAAAGCTGGCGCAGCGTCTTGTCGCGGAACGAGGTGAGGCTGGTGAATTCCTCAACGGAATCGACGGCGGCACGGAGGGCGGCACCGCGAAGCGCGTAGGCGCGGCCGAAGAAGTCGAGATATTCGTCGACGGTGATGTCGTTGCGGTCGGGCAGGTCGTCCGGCATGAAGCCGATCAGCCGGTGTGCGCGGTCGGGGTCGTCGAGAATCGAGATACCGTCCAGGAGGATGTCGCCCGCGTCGGGGATGTCGAGCGTCGCCAGAATGCGCATCGTGGTCGTCTTGCCGGCGCCGTTGGGACCGACGAAGCCGATCACTTCGCCCGAACCGAACGAGAAGGAGAGGTTGTCCACCGCCTTGAAGCGTCCATCGAAACAGCGCGTGAGGTCTTTGATTTCAACTTTCATTTCGAACCCTCCGCAAAGGTGCCGATGACAAGGGATTGGCGCGAGGAGTAGGTCTTGCGTGTGCCGAAAGGCGAGGGGAAGAAGGGCGACCCGTCGAGCCAGGCGACGTAGGTGCCGTTGGGGAGCGGCAGATCGGGTTTCGCGAAATGCTTGGTGAGCTCCGGCCAGTTGCGGCCAAAACTCGTCTTTTGGTGGAAGGCCGTTTCGGCGGCGCCCAGAATCTTCGTGCGTGCGTCTGGGGGCTTCGGGGGCAGGGGCGTTTCCGAAGAACGGGTGACGACGGCACCGGGTTCGATCGTACCGAGTGCATAGATGCGTCCGTTGAAGGTGACGGATCCAGCGGTGACCTTGGCTCCGAGTAGGTTGGTGATGCGGATCTGGTTGGTGCCTGCAGGTTGGATGTCAAGCTTCTCGGCTTGGTGCGACACGCGCTGGAAGTCGACGAATGTCGCGGAAAGGGGACGCACCCAGTCGCCCGTGAGCTGGAAGTCGTCCGCCAGAACATAACCACATTTTGTCTTTCTGTCGCGGTTGCGCAGGAGGAAGGACGAATCGGCGGGGAAGTGCAGCTTGCCGGAGAGCGGGATGGGCGAGAACACGCCGAACTGGCCGCGCGTCACCGCATGGCGCGTGGTCTGATCGAGCTGCGTAATGGATTGGAGACGTTCTGTCGGGGTGACACCGAAGAAGACAAGGGCAATGAGCCCCACAAGGGCCGCGAGACAGAAGGAGACAACAGGCAGCACGACCAGCGCGCGCAGACGCTGGTTGCGCTGTGCAAAGATGAACAGAACAGCTGGAATGGCGAGGAACGAGAAGGCTGCGAGAAGCGTGAGAAGAAGCATGGTGGGTATCGGTGTACGGGTCGCCAGCGGTACGAAGGCCAGGTTTTGGGCGACACTATTTGAAGAGTGATAATTGCCGATCAGTTGATGTTGCGCCGAAGAGATGTTGCCGTGGAAACAACGGGCTACGTCCTTGTTGTTGGTGAGTCCACCCGAGGCGGACGAATCCGGTGTGACGAAGACGAAGCCGCCGAACGTGGCATAGTCGGCGAGGGCCTGGCGGACGCTGTCCGGAAATGCGGCCTGAAGTGCGGGCGTGATCACAACGGCATCGAAGGTCGTGTAGATGCGGTAGTCCGACGGCCAGTCTTTCGCGGGACGCTTGAGGCTGAGGACGAAACAGTCGAAGTCCTTTACCTTTTTGGATGTCGAAGGAATCCGTTTGGAGCCTTTTGTTGCCAGACCGTGCCCGCCCGAGATCACGGTTGTTTCATTTTGCGTGTGTATGTTTTGGGCGAAGGTCTCGGCTGAAAGGGCAGCGTCCATCAGGATTCTGTATTTGGGTTCGGAAGAGTAGTAGCCGCTGGTTGTTGCGTATGAAATGGAGAGAGGAAATTGTCCGACAGACAGGGGACTGCATCCCGGCGTTGTTTCACGGAATGCGATTGTGTTGAGTCTGCCGATTTCGTAGGGGGTTTCCGTTGTTTGAAAGACGGGGAGCGTGAGGTGAGCCGTACCGTGTGGTTCGAGCTGTAGGTGGCGTTCTCCACGGGCCACCCCGGAACAGTCGTCGAAACCGACTGAGAAGGAACGTGCGCTTGAACGGTCATTATGGACTTCAAGTTGAACGACGGCGATGCCGTGACGGATGGTGAAGGGGAGGGTGGGGTGGATCGTCGTCGCCTTGACGCTGACATTCAGTTTCGTTTGTGTGCCGCCGTGCAGGCTGTAGAGGTCTTCCATCACGGGCTCGGAGAAGGTCTTGAATTCGAATCCGAGGACGCAGGGAACGGCGAGTACGGCGAAGAACGCGAAGAGCGGTGTAAGATGTTTGAACATGGCAAGGCCCTTTTCGGTTAGACGGCCACGGGAACGGCGGCGAGGACGCCGTCGATGATCGTGCGGGGCGACGCGCCGTCGAGCTTGGCGCGGTAGTCGAGGATCAGGCGGTGGTTGAGAACGGGGAAGGCTACGGCCCGTACGTCGTCGAAACCGACCGAGGGGCGACCGTCGAGCAGTGCGCAGGCACGGGACGCTTCCGCGAGGGCGATGGCCGCACGTGGCGAGGCGCCGTAGGTCACGTACTCGGCCGTATGGGTTGCGGCGACGAGGCGGCCGATCCAGTTGGCGACGGCTTCGGGCAGCACGACGCGGCGTACGGTGTCGAACGCGCGCGTGAGCGCGTCGCGGCTGAGCGTGAAGGGCGTCTGCGGCAGCGTGCCGTGCGCACGCGACGTGATGATCGCCGTGAGCGTTTCGGCGCTCGGCGAGGCGACGGGCAGCTTGAAGAGGAAGCGGTCCGTCTGCGCTTCGGGCAGCGGGTAGGTTCCTTCCAACTCGATCGGGTTCTGGCTCGCGAGCACGAAGAAGGGATCGGGCAGCGGACGCGTCACACCCATCAAGGTGACGGCGCGTTCCTGCATCGTTTCGAGCATGGCGGACTGCGTCTTCGGCGAGGCACGGTTGATTTCGTCCGCCAGCAGCAAGTTGCAGAAGACGGGCCCCGGCTTGAACACCATTTCACGCGACCCGTCCGCGCGTGTTTCGAGCATGTGCGCACCGAGAATGTCGCTCGGCATCAAGTCGGGCGTGAACTGCACGCGTTTCGAATCGAGGTCGAGTATCGTCGCGAGCGCTTTGACGAGCGCGGTCTTACCGAGGCCGGGCAGACCTTCGAGCAGAATGTGTCCGCGCGCGAGAATGCCGGCGAGCACGAGCCGGTGCAGCTCGGGGCGGCCCAGCAGCAAGGCGTCCAACGCGGCGCGCGTCTGGTCCAAGTCGGCTTTGACAGGGGCGATCTCTTCGGGGGTGAGCAGCGTCATGGGTGTTTCCTTTCCATCTCGAAAAAGCGTTTGACTGTGCCGCGATGGCGCGGCGCAACGGTGTTCTGGCGGGACGTACCCTCGGTGCGTCCGCCGAGGCGTGTGGTGCCGGCGGCACGCGGCTTCGGGGCGAACTTCGCGGGGTCGTCAGGGACGATCGATTCGCCGACTGTGATGACACCGTCGGATTTCGAGGGTTTGGCCTTGATGGCCTTGTCGTCGAATTTGGAGGCACCGAGACCGGTCGGGTCTTTGGACCACGCCATCGGCGCGTCGGCGCGTCCACGCGCAGGGCTTCCGCTGCCGACCTGTTCGCCATCTCCGTCTCCATCGCCATCTCCGTCTCCATCCCCGTCACCATCACCGTTTCCATTTCCCGTGCCGTCGCCGGGTTGCGGCTTGCGTTCTTCGCCGCCGAGGGTGGTGCCCCAGCCGGAATCGTCGATCATCTGGCGCAGGGCTTGATTGGCTTCGGCGGCATTCGCGAGGGAGTCGGGCGGCGGCGTGTCGGCAAGGCGCGTCTGGTCGGCGGCTTTGAGGTCGCGCAGGGCTTTGATGCGCTGGTCGAGGCGTGCGACGGCGTCGAGCGTGGTACCGGGATCGGTGGCCGTGGCCGATTCGGCGATGCGGGCGAGTTCTTCCTTGAGTTCTTCGAGGTCCTCGGGCGGTAGCTGGTCCTCACGCGCCAGGTCTTCGAGTTCCTGTTTGACGTCGACGGTGAGATCCGGCATCGTTCGTACGGGCGTGGAGGGCGCGGCGGCGGCGAACCAGGCATTGGGGGCGGCGAAAACGGCGCCGAGCAGCAGCAGCGCGGCGCCGAGTGCGAGACGGGACCGCGGCAGCGGCTTCGGCAGGGCGGGAAGAACGGGCGGAGGCGTCGGCCAGGCATCCGCCCCGGGCAGATCGGCGACGAGGAAGAGTCCGCCCGCGTGGGTGGCGTCCTCCGTCAGGGCCGCGCAGGTCGCCCTCGACGGCGTGTGGCGAAGTCCGAGCAGAATGCCGACGAGCGTCCCGAGCGGCAAGGCGGCGAGGACGCCGTAGACGGCCGGTGGCAACGCCGCGCAGAAGGCGCGTATCAGCAGCACGGCCGCCGCCGCGACAGCGGCACCGACCGTGGCGCCGATGAGCGCACCCTCCCGGGCGTGACACCACGCGAAGGCACGACGGGTACGTCGAAGCGCCGCCGCACGCGCGTCGGTCGAAGGGGAATGGAACTCGCTCGGGAAAGTCATGCCCATATTCTACCAAAAATCGTGCACGCGCGCGCGTACAATCGCATCGCAAGTTGATGTAGGTTGCCGAGGCGCGCGTGTTGTGCTATAATCCTCAGCATGAAAAATACAATTGTCTTGGCGCTCGTGGCGGCGCTTGTTTGTGCTGGTGGGACCGGTCGGGTGTTTGGGGGAGAGTCCGGCCAGTCTGCGACGTCGTCGGACGGACTTCGTTCGGCGTTCGCCGCTGTGGTGGGTGGTTCGGACGGACAATCCGCAGCCGCGCGCGTGTCGGCTACGTATCAGGCGCGTTGTGACCTGTTGCTGCCGGGAGGATTGAAGGCGGTGAAGCCCTATACGGGTGCGGTGGCGGGCTTGTCGCTGCGCTTTACCGATCCGTCCGACCGGATGGCCTTTGGAATTGCGGCCGCCACCAAGAACGGCGCGCAGATCTTCGGCCTGTCGGAGCGGAAGGGCACGCATGCGCGGGAACTCATCGTCCAACCGCCGTCCCATCTCGCCGCGTCCGCCGCCGAAGTGTGGGACCCGCGGCAGGGCACGTGGGAGCGTCCGTTTGTCGACGCCGAGGGGAATCTGCGTCTCGTCTTTGCTCCGCACGCGACGCTCTTTCTCGTGTGGCCCGCGCAGCCGACGGCATGTGCGCCGCAGCTCGTGTCGCCGGTCGGACCCGAGGTGCCGGTTCGAACGGCGGTGGTGACGACGCAGGAGGCCGACGGCGGGAAGGCGCTTGAAGGGGCGGCGTGGATCTGGCATCCGATGGCGCGTTCGGCGGTCGGCTTCGCAACGCTGCGGACGGCATTCGACGTGCCGGCAGGCGCGGCGGTGTCGTTGGCCGTTCTGACGTTTTCGTGCGACAACGGCGGCGTGGTGAAGCTCAACGGACGTGAAATCGCCCGTCAGGACAACAAGAGCGAGAGCTGGAAGAAGTTGTCGGTTGTACGGGATGTGCGCGGGGCCTTGAAGGCGGGACGGAACATTCTGGAAATCCGCGGCGAAAACATTGTGGAGGGCGCTGCCGGCGTGATCGCTTCGCTCGACTTCGTGGCGAACGGACGAGTCGAACGGGTCTTCACGAATCCGCGCACCTGGGAGGCGTCGCTCGACGGCAAGGCGTTCGTGCCGGCCTGGCAGGCGGCCCTCTATGGCGTGGGCGAGTGGGGACGGTTCAACAGTCGTGGATTCGCCAAGCAGAAACCCTTGGAACGGACCACGCGCACCGAACTGAGATTTTCGTTCGGCGAGGTCAAGCCGGCCGGGCGGTTCGTCCTGCTGTTTGACGGACTCAAGCCGGGCGCAGTCTGCGCCGTGGAGGTCAATGGACAATTCGCGGGCGGCTGCATCGGCGCGCCGTGCCAGCTGGATGTCACGCGGTGGCTGCGGGCGGGGGCGAATCTCATCCGCCTGTCGTCGGACGTTGTGAAACAGCCGCGACTCGTACGTCTCGCGCCGGCGGAGGGTCCGTACGATCTGCGGTGTGAATACCAGACGGAGCCGATCGGGGTGGTGCAGCCGCGGTTCTTCTGGAAATACGCGGGGAAGCGTCCGGCGAAGTGGCGTCTCGACATCGCCGCGCATCCGGACTTCGGCGCGCAGAACAGGGTCTACTCCGGCGAGACGTCCGAGCATCTCTATGTGGAGCCGAAGCTCGCCTTGCGTCCGTTCACGCGGTACTGGTGGCGCGTCTCGGCCGGGTCGTGTACGGCGGTCGGTTCGTTTGTGAGCGGTATCGACGCCTGGACGAAGCCCTTTTTCAAACGGTCGTGGAAATGGGCTCCGGCCGAATACTGGCGTGCGCGCAAGCAGGTGGAACTGCACGGCGCCCAGCGGGTGATTCTCGCGGTGACCTCGCGCGGATGCCACAAACTCTACGTCAACGGACGTGCGGCGAGCGAGGGGTTCGGTCCGAATCGGAGCCACATCGAGGACGGCATTCTGCTCGCCGAAACATACGATGTCACATCGCTTGTGAAAGAGGGCCAGAACGAATTCGAACTGCTGCTGGGCGATGGCTGGGCGCGGTTTAAAACGTGCAACAAGGAGTCGTGCGTGTCGATCGACGGACGCGCCGAAACGGCGGCCGGTACGGTGGTGATCGACTCGTCGACGCCTTGGCTCGTGTCGCGCACGGGACTTGGCACGGTGGGCCCGTGGGGATGGAATTTCGGCGGCGAGCATCTGACCGATGTCCGGCAGGTCGAAGGGGAGTGCGCCGGTACGCCGGTCGCCGAAAAGTTTACGATCTCCTGCGACGTGTCGGACCGCGACGCCGTGGCGAAGGAGATTCGTCCGGTGTCGATCGAACCGACGGCCGAGAAGGACGAGTGGCGCATCGACATGGGCGAAGAGTTCACGGGCTTTGTCCGGCTGCGGTTGAAGGGTCAGAAGGGCCAGATGGCGCAGATGACGGTCTCCGACCAGGCCGCGCTCAAGTGTGCGTTCAACCAGCGGTATGAATACGTGTTCGCAGGAGGCGACGGCGTGTTTGAGAACCGCCTCAACTGGATGGCGGGCCGTTACCTCTATCTGAGCGGGTGTGCGCGTCCGGCGGTGACGGACGTGACGGGATTGTCGATTGGCTGCGTCCTGCGCCGTACGGGCGATTTTACGGGCGACGCCGATCTGGCGCGCGTGCTGTCGCTCGATGCCGACACGTTCATTGCCACGACGCTTTCGGGTGTGACGATGGACTGTCCCCATCGCGAACGACTCGGCTACGGCGAGGCGAGCCTGTCGAGCATGTGGGGCGACGGACTGCCCTATTTCGACAGTGCGGCCTACTATTACGCCTATCTGCTCAAGTGGGCGTCGAGCCAGGAACCCGATGGACACATCCCGCACGTTTCGCCCGACTATCGCGGCGGCGGCGGTACGTTCTGGAGTAACTTCCCGATCTACGCGCTGTCGGACTTCTGGCGCCTCTATCCCGATCAGCGCCTGCGCAGCGTGATTCGTCCGGTGGCCGACAAGTGGCTCGACTATCTCGACGCCCACACGCACAACGGCATTCTCGAGAAGTACGAGACGGGCCGGTTCGGCTGTCTGGGCGACTGGGCGTTCCCGGACGGCGTCATCCGCGACTGGGGCGAATCGCGCGCGGCGCGTTTCTTCAACTGCTGCGCCTACGCGTGGGCGATCCGCCAGGCGCTCGCGCTGGACGGACTGGTACCCGCGCCGGCGCGCTGGCAGACGCTCGAGGCGCGTTTGCGCGTTGTGCAGCAGGCGATCGACCGCGAGTACTATCGCGACGGACTCTACTACTCCGAAGATGCGCGCTATCAGGTGATGGGTCTTGTGAGCGGCGCGGCGGAGGCGGCCGGGCATGCGGCGGAAACGGAACGTGCGATGCTTGACATCGTCGAATGGAAGGGCTATGTCGATGGCGGCAGTCCGAGTTTCACGACGCTTCTGCGCGTGTTGTGCACGACGGCGCGCGGACGCGAACTCGCCTTGCGCGCCTTGCGGCGCCATCAGTTCCCGGGCTATCTCTACTTCGCCGATGAAGGCTACAACACCTTGCCGGAATACTGGAACTATGGACGCAATTCCATGGGTAGCATGATCCACACGTGTTTCACGGGTGCGGCGGGTACGCTGATGTACGGTCTTGCGGGGTTTGACGTGAAGGGGAATGAAATCACCGTGGCGCCGTTCCTTTCGCCGGCGCTGCCGAATTTCGCGGCGCATCTGGAAACGCTCTACGGGACGCTGTCGATCAAGGTGGAATCGGTGCGCGGCCGCAAGATCGTGTGGGTGACCTGTCCGGCCGGCTGCCACGGCACGTTCGTCGGCCGCACGCGTCAGCCCCTCGTCGAAGGCCGCAATCGTTTCGAATGCGACTGACCCCTGACGATTGGGATTGCATCAGACGGCTTATCGTGCTATAATTGTTGAACTTTTTTTAAGAATGAAAGGTTAAGGAAATCGAAATGCGCAAGAAAATCATTGCCGGCAACTGGAAGATGAACATCAAGCCGTCCGAGACGGCGGCACTCGTGAAGGGCGTCGCGGAAGCGACGACGGCCTATCCGGATGTCGAAATCGTGTGCTGCACGCCTGCGATCGATGTGCCGGCGGCGGTGGCCGCGGCTGCGGGTACGCAGGTTGGCGTGGGTACGGAGAACTGCCACTGGGAAGACCATGGCGCGTTCACGGGTGAAATCTCCACAGGGATGATTCTTGATGCGGGTGCGAAGTATGTGATCATCGGTCACAGCGAGCGCCGTCAGTATTTCGGCGAGACGGACGAGACGGTCAACAAGCGCGCGCGTGCGGCGATTGCCGCCGGCCTGACGGCCATCGTCTGCGTCGGCGAGACGCTGCAGGAGCGTGAAGCGGGTCTGCTGACCGAGGTGATCGGCCGTCAGATGAAGGTCGGCCTCGCGGGTGTCACCGCGGAAGACTGCGCCAAGCTCGTCATCGCGTACGAGCCGGTGTGGGCGATCGGCACGGGCAAGACGGCGACGCCGGATCAGGCCCAGGAAGTTCACGCGCTCATCCGCCAGCTGCTCGCGCAGCTCGTGGGCGCCGAAACGGCCGAGACGGTGCGCATTCAGTACGGCGGCTCGATGAAGCCGGGCAATGCGGCGGAGCTTCTCGCCAAGAAGGACATCGACGGCGGTCTCATCGGCGGCGCGGCCCTCAAGGCGGCTGATTTCGCCGGGATCATCGCGGCGGCCCAGGCGGCCCAGTAATCAATCCCCATTCCTTCGGAATCCGGATCTATGAAGAGAAGAATCTTCATCGCGGCGGCTGTGCTCTTCTGCACGGCCGCTGTTGTTTACGGCGCGCCCCGCCCTGCGGCGGCGGCTCGTGGACCTGCGCTCGCCTATCGGGCGGCCGGGACGATCTCGTTTGCGAATCTCGAGAAGATTGCGCAGACTGTGGCCGGCATCGCCGGTCCCGGATCGAAGGATCTTGTGTTGACGTACACGGTGCCGCGCGCCATCCGCAATCAGGGCGCGGCCGTTTTGTTCGGGCCGATGCGCCCGGGTGCGCACGGTGTGGCCGTGTGCTATGTGGAACCGACGATCTCCGCGCGTGTGGCGGCTTCGAAGCATCCGACGGATGCGGACCTCGATCGCATGAAGCGCTGGACCGTCGTCTATCCGACCACCACGACCATGGCGGCGATCCGCAAGCGCATTCCGCAGTCGGTGCCGGATGTGATGAACACGCTGCGCATTCCGCCGACCCGGCAGATCCGGCGGACGATGTGGGCCTGGTTCTCGCCGGATGGACAGTGGGCGGTGCTGGGACCTTCCCCTGCGATGGCGGCAAACGCCTACCAGTTCTCGGCGAAGGCGCGTGCGCGGCCGTTGGGACAGGACCTCGCGTTCATGCAGATGGATGCCGCCGGTGCGCGCGCCGTGTTCGGTACGGATGTTTGCGCGGGTGGCATCATGGCGCTGCGGATGAGCGCGAGGGGCCTTGAAATCCGCGGTTCGGGCCGTCTTGGAAAGGTGTTTCGCAAGCCGTTGCCGCGTGGCGCGATCAACTTCGCCGGCATTCCGGTGACAGCGCCGCTGTTCGGCATCACCACGACGCCGTCGGACGTGAAGGTGGCGGAGGACATCTTCGGCATGGCGGGTCCGGAATTCGGCACTTACGTGCGGCAGTCGCTGCGCTATGTGCAAGGTGCCGCCACGGGCTACTATCTGGACGGCACGGGGGCGGTGAACGCAACGGGCCTGACGCCGGCGCAACGCCTCGTGAAAGTGATGCCGGAAGCGAAGCTGCTGCCGTCGACGGCGAACGCCATGTTCTGTTCGCCGACGATCGTCATGCGTCTCTGCCTGCCGAAGGTGGCGGCGAAGATGATGCCGTTCGACAGCGCCAAGCTGCAGGTTGTGCTGCGTCTCCTGCGTTCCGTGCGCGGTGACGGCATGGGCGTGATGAGCTGGCGCGAGGGGACGGAAGACAAGCTCTTCATCCGCATCTCGCGCGATGAACTCTGGGGCCTCTCCAATCTGTGGGCGACGATGCTGCTTTAGGCGAGCAAGGCGGACTTCGCGGCCCGTACGCGCGCCGCGTCCGTCTGCCAAAGACTGAATTCGTCAAATCCCGGAAGCCCCATGGGCACACCCTCGCGACGGTAGACCATTCCGCTCGCGAGGGTTTTCTTTGCCGAGAGATGGAAGCTCGTGCAGCCCGTGATCGGACGCAGCTCCGTGATGACCTCGGCGCTTACGCCGGCCCCCACGAGAATCTCGATGCGTCCGGCGGCGCGTTCCTGCAGCTGGCGAATGAGGTCGGCGCCTTTACGGGCGGAGCTCTGCTGGCCGGAGGTGAGAATCGTGTCGAAGCCGAGTTCGATGGCCGTCTCAAGCGCCGCGAACGGATCGGCCGTGAGGTCGAACGCGCGATGAAGCGTGTGCTTGAGGTTCGGCGACGCTTCGATGAAGGCACGCAGGAAGTCCGTGTCGAGCGTACCGTCCGGACGCAACGCACCCGTGACGGCGCCTTCGACGCCAAAGGCATCCCAGGCGCGTGTTTCGTCCAGCATGATCTCCTTTTCGGCATCCGTGTAGAGGAAGTCGCCGAAGCGGGGACGCACCATGGCGCGCACGGGCACGGTGACGCCGTGGCGCACAAGCGCCGAATAGAGCGCGGGCGAAGGGGACAGACCCCCGATGATCAAGGCCGCGCAGAGTTCAAGGCGTTCGGCGCCGCCTTCCTGTGCGGCCAACGCGGATTCAAGCGAGTCGATGCAGACTTCAAGCATTTTGTCTTCCCTTACTTGAGTTCGATGGTGAAGGTCTTCTGTTTGGAACCGTATTCGGTAAAGCCCATCGGCTTGAACGAACCGTCCTTTTGCTTGACGGCGACGATCGCCATCGTGTGTTCCGGCAGAGAGACGACGAAATGGTCGTTCATGTCGTGTGTTTCGTCGAAGGTCTTGCCCTTGGCCATCACCTTGCCCGAGCCGGGCGCGATGAGGCGGAACTCAACGGCCTGGCGCTGGCCGGACTTGTCGCGGGCGACGAAGCCGATGCGCGATTCCGGCAGGGCGGCGCGGTAGCGCGCGTAGTTCGCGGTCACTTCTTCGGCGAAGATCGTCGAGGGCCTGTCCCCACCGCGCCAGGTGAGCCAGAAGCGCAGATTGTCCTTGTTCGGACTCCACCGCGCCGCGTAGATCTTGGTGCGCGGGTTGGATCCGTCGGCCATCGCCGCGTAAGGACGGTACCAGGCCTCGTCGGCCTTCTGGATCTTGCCCGATTCGGCGTCGTTGAAGAAGTGCCACGTGCCGTTGTCGTAGTATTCGACCCACGAGTGGTTGCCGGGGATCGGGGTCCAGTTGCAGCCCGTGAAACGCGCGGGAATGCCGCAGGCGCGATAGACGTCGACCTGGATGATCGCGAGGCCCGTGCAGCTGGCCATGTGGATGCGCATCGAGTGGAAGGGCGACTGGTCCGGCTTGTCGCGCTTCGTGTTGTAGTGCACGTCGAGCATGTCCCAGATCTTCGAGTTGATGAGCGCGACGGCTTCGCCGGTCGTCTTGCAGGTCTTGGCGATCGGCCAGAACTTCTCGCGGAAGAGCGGGCGCCAGTCGTCCACCTCTTCGCCGATGGACGAATAGGGCAGAATGTACTCGCGGTAGATTTCGTCCGTGATCGTCTCGCGCCAAGGGGCCGTCTTGCGCGCTTCCTGGGCGAGCGCCACGTTCTTGCGCAGGTAGGCTTCGCTCACCGTGCCGCGATCCTGCTCGGGCATGTACTTGACGAGAAAGGCATAGTCGTCCAACGGGGCGGCGGAAGCTGCGAGCGCGACGCCCAGGGCGAGACAGGTCGAAAGAGTCTTAGACATATCAATTCCTTTTAATCACTTTGGATGGGAGTATTTTACCAAACCCCGTTCCGTCCCGTCAACCATGTGACAATGGAATTGACGCAGTGCGTTGGGTTGTGGTAGAATAGCCTCAGTTGGGTCAGTTGATTTCGACGAAGTTTTAAAACAAGGATGAGGTTGAGTGCAATGAAGAAAAACGATTTTTCACGGCGACAGTTTTTGGCGGGGGCGGCCAGTACGGTGTTTGCGGTGCCGTCGATCGTTCCTGCGCGGGTTCTGGGCGCCGAAGCGCCGTCGAAGCGGTTCGCCGTGGGCATCATCGGATGCGGACGCATCGCGTGCGGCATGGATGCGCCGGGACTTTTCGCGAATCGCGACATTGCGACTCTGGTGGCCATTTCCGACGTGGATACGAGCCGGATGGACGGTTTCTACCAGAAGGTGCAGAAGGATTGGAAGGGACGCGATCTCGCCCGTACGCGCTGCTATCAGGACTACCGCAAACTGCTGGACGATCCGGCGATCGACGCGGTGATGATCTGCACGCCCGACTTCTGGCATGCGCGCATGGCGGTAGAGGCCTGTCTGAAGGGCAAGGACGTGTATGTGCAGAAGCCGATGGCGATGAGCGTCGAGCAGGGACGGGCCGTGGCGACTGC
>JAZUGW010000075.1:0-11690 GCA_045641465.1 Kiritimatiellia bacterium
ACGCCCGTCGGCGCGGCAAGCGGCACGAGGCCCGTCGCGGAGGCCGAACTCGGCGCACTCTCGCCCGCCGCGTTGACGGCGCTCACCGTGTAGACGCAGCTCACGCCGGGCTGCGCACGATCATCCGTAAAGGAAGTTGTCGAGGACGAGCCGATCTTCTCTGCTTCGCCGCCCGCAACGCTCCGCCAGATGTTGTACGACGAAGCCGCCACGACGGAGCTCCACGAAATCGAAATGCCATTCGCCGTCGCGCCCGTCAGCGTAACAGTAGCCGGCGCGGCAGGCTTAACCGCCGTAATGGTGACGACCTTGTTCGTCATGCGCGTCACACCGCCTTCCGTATAGGAGGCCTGGAGCGTGACGGACTGGTTGGCGGTCACGGTCTTCGCCGTGAGCGTCGCGCCGGAGCGCGTGACGTACGAGCTGCCCGCCGTGACCGACCACGTGGGCGAAACGTTCTTCGTCGTCTTGTCCGTCATTGTCGCGGTACACGTGTAGGTGGCCGTTCCGCCCGAAACGATGGTCGCGGGGCCCTCGATGGTGATGAAGTCGAGCGTCACGGGCGTACCGATGTACCCGTCGTCGAAGACGCTGAAGTCGCTCGCCATATTGCCACGCGAGTCGATGGCCGATGCAACATAGTAATAATAGACCTTGCCAGCGGGCGTCGCCATCGTGTCGCGGAACGACGTCTCCGTCTGCCACGAACCAAGCGCGGTCTTTTCGCCGTCGAGGTCTTCCGCACGGTAGACGTGATAGTACTTCGCGCCAGGTGCCGCCGTCCAGGTGATTTCAACGGCATTGAACGAGGTACCGTCCGAGGCCGTCACGCCCTCCGGCGCGGAAAGCGCCTTCCAGCCCTGTGCGCCGGCGCTGTAGGTGCTCATGCCCGAGTCGTTCTTCGCCTTGACGAAGTAGGTGTACTTCACACCCGGTTCGGCATCGTTGTCATTGTATTTCGGCACAGTCACCGTATTCTGGTACTGCGCATTAGCGCTAGACGTCGTGGAACTACGGTAGACCGAATAGGACGACGCACCCGACGGTGCCGTCCAGGTGACACGCACGCACGAGGCGTCCGTGCCCTGCGAAGCAATAAGATCCGTCGGCGGATCCGGCGGTTGAACCGTCACGTAGAACGACCAGTCGTCGCTCTTCGTGACACCGCCTTCCGTATAGTCTGCATGCACCTTGACCGTCTGCTGCTGCGTCACGCTCTTCGCCGTGACGAGGCCGGTCGACGACACGCTCGCGTAGGCCGAGCCGGACGCAATGCTCCAGCGCGTGCCGGCGTTGCTCGTCACATCAGCATCCGAGTTGTCGCTGTACTTCGCCTTGCAGGTGAACTGCGCCGTCTTGCCGGACTGCAGCGAATTCACGCCCGTGATGGCGACGGAGGAAAGCGTCTTGGCGGGGGCGGAAGAAGACTTGGTGTAGGCCTTGCAAATAAAATTAGCCGTGCTGTCATACCCTTTGGTAAAGTCCGTCCATGACGAGCCGTTTGAACTGTAAAAACTTTGCCCTGCGCTTGCTGTTGCCGATGGCGTATTGTAAGATGCCATTTCAACAGCAAGCGCTATATTCATGTACCTTGGCGACGTAATAAAGTCACAATAAGCATAGACATTATCAAACTTAACGACAACAGCAAATTTTTCACCCGTTCGGATTGGAGCCTCCGTCTGTAGTGGAATCGTATAAAAACCAGACTCTTCAAAAGAACCACTCTGAGTGCTCACAAGAGTACCACTCCTTGGATCGGTGGTGCTCTTCAGTCCGGTATAGACATAGACGGTATATTTCGATTCTGGAACAAATGCCCAAACGCCAATCGCAGAAACAGATTCGTTATGCGTTGCAGTAAATACATTCGCGCCCCACAAACAATCCATCAATGCCCGCCAACCATAAAGATCATGCTGATAGATCGACTGATAATTGTCTGCTGATTCGTAGGTAAACGAATACAATTCGCCGCGTCCAAATGTCGCATCATAATACGAAACATAGAAATATCCGGCGTCACACGAACTCGTTCCCCAACTGTTTTTGGCAATAAACGCACCATCGCCCGGTGGAGTATTCTTGAAGTTGGTTCGCGAATAATTGTCATCCCATCCAACGAGTAATACCGCATGGCCGCCTTCCGAACTACCGCTACCATTCCAGTAGAAAGTCTTGTAGTTTGCCGTATACGCTGCATCGACATGTTGATAATTCACATAAAGAGGCAACCCCCTATACAACCATTCCTTGATTGTCCGCGTATCCGAAGCGTCTGCCATCGGCGGAAGTACTCGAACATTCTGAACATGTGCCACGGGTGTTCCAACAGGACTTTCGGGGATCAGCTCCTGTAAACTGCCATATTTTCGAGTCGTTGCGTAACCATAATACCACATCAGATAGTCATTTGCCCATTCTTCATAACACTCAGGTCCTGGATATGGGTCTTCCGTTTCTGCAATCGGACCACTCCATCGTGTTAAATACCATGTAGCCAGAGCCCCATTTCCACCATCATCAAACTCCCAATTCCAACCATGCGTGTTAGCCATATGCTTTTCTGAAAAATCGGGGTTCTTCACGCCTTGCGCCACCGCCCACGATTCCAACGCACCAACTGTGGCATGAGCCCAGCATGTCCCGTAATACCCCTGGTCTCGTACTGGGGTAATCTTGCCTTGTTCGGCTAAATTATAACGAGCTGGCATCGCAATGCTCATGCTCCTCTGCGCCCGAGACACGCTCTGATTGTTCATTAGGCGCAAATAGCTCATATCAAATTCTGATGGCATCGCACCGAGAGAGACAATGGGATGATTCTCTGGGGGTGCCTTCGACAACAATGTCATCTTCGGAACTTGCGGGGCACTCTTGTGAAGAGTTTTATCAAGCCGGAGACGATCTCTCAATCGTTTCGTTTTTTGCCACCGAAGAAACTCTTGACTCTGCTTTATTGTATATCCGGTTTCCGCCCCCACCTCGCCGATGACCAATATCACCGTGAGCACCGCCACGGCGTACTTCAGAATTTTCGCTTTGAACATCTTGCGCAACCTTTCTCTTCTCACCAGCTTGCAACCGCGAAGAGAAAAAACGGCCTCTCTCCGATCTCCAGAGAGGCTGTGAGAAATGCCCTTGCAGAAATACGAAGAGAGGCACGCGAGGGATCGCGTGTTCTCTGCATCAGTATCGTCTGCGTTGAAACTTCTCACATTTCTCTGGACGATTGCTGTACAGCGTTATGTCATGTTCCTTCTGTTCAAATACACACCTGTCCCGAAGGAACGGACGGCATTATAGCATTTTTTAGCGCGAAATGATAGAGGTAAAATCATGAATTTGTAAGGACAAGTGAACAGAGGGTGTGGATTCGCAGGGTGGCCCTCTATGTATCGTCGTCAGAAATAGACCACATCGCAGGATCTGATTCAAAGGATGCCGCTCCGATAGGTTTTGGCCCCATTATCCAAATCTATCCTATGAAACCCATGTGACCTATCATCAATCAATCCCATCAAACCGATCGGACCTATCACAGGAGATCGGTCCCATCCGTCCCATCCGTCCGATCGGTCCCAAAACAAAAAATAGGCACCCAGCATTGCATGATGAGTGCCTTGATTTTTTCGCTGGGACCGATGGGACGGATCGGACGGATGGGACCGATTCTTTTGTTGATGGGCCTTATGGGAGAGATGGGATTGATCATGATCGGTCTTATAGGATTAGGATTGATTTCAATAATTGAGTCGTCGAGTTTGCAATTGGCGAAAGCGGACCGAAAGACGATTGGGATGTACCGATGGGGATCTACATTGGCAAGCCATTGCGGCGCGCTCGGAGAGCGCGCCCTACCGCGTGCCCCTGTTGGACGATAATTGACCTGGCAAGCCATTGCGGCGCGGTCGGTGTCCGCGTGCCCCCGTTACCGGCCTTTGGTAAGCCGTCGACAAAACCATTCGCGGACAAAAAACGGGCGTTGGGATCGAGGACCCCAACGCCTGTTTCGATTGGTCTGCGCGATTTGTTTACTCGTAGAAGCCCAGGCGACTGAACTGCATGTGCGCGTCGCCGCCCTGGGCGCGAATCTCGAGCTTCATGTACGCACACGGACGCGGCTTCGCGATCTCATAGCCCTTGAGCGTATAGCTCGTCGTGAAGGACTCGCCCTTGCGCTCGTCGAGCAGGAACCAGTTCTGTCCGTCGTCGCTGCCGAAAAGGCCCCAGGCCGTCGGCGTACGCGTATGGATGTCGTCGGACGAACTGAGCGTGTAGACTTTCGGCGTTCCCGGCTTCGCGAGCTTGCACGACACGAACGAGGGCTTCTCCCAGTTGACCTGGCAGTACTTCTTGTGCGGGTCCGTGCTGAACGCCATCGGCGGCTGCTCGCGCGGATTCGCACCCGGCTTGTTCGCCTTGACGGACGACAGATCGACCTCAAGACGCTTCATCTTCGCGGTCTTCTCGGCCAGTTCATTGGCCAACCGCCCCTTGAGAAGCGTATCCCACGAGAGCGGCTGCGCACACGCAAGCCCCGTCCACAGTGCGGCGATGCCCTTGGCGTTGAGGCGGTTGTCCGCCCCGATCTCACCACGCTCCCACGCACGGAACCAGCGCACGCAGGCGCCGACTTCGGCTTCAAGTCCCGGTCCCTGAACCTCGTATTCGATCGTCGTGTAGATGGTGCCGCCCTGGTCCTTCAGCTCGTTGAGGATGCTATTCAGATCGAGCACGCCCGATCCCAGCGGAATGTCGCGATAGCCGTACTGCTTCTCCGCCGCATCGACGAGATGGATGGTATGGAAACGGCCCTTGAGCAGCTTGATGCCGTCCAGCGGATTCACACCCGCGCGCATCCAGTGTCCCACGTCCGACCCGGCGCCAATCCACGCGCTACGGCCCTTGAGCGCCTCCAGCACATGCTGCGGCTTGCCGATTTCCTGACGATGGTTGTGCAGCGACACGCGCACGCCAAAGCGCCGCGCGAACTCCTCCGCATCGTCCAGGACCTCCTTCGACGCACCGACTTCGATCTGGATCTGCTTGATGCCCAGCTGCACCGCGAACGCCATCAGCTTCGACCACTCGTCGCGGCCACGGGCTCCCGTCACGCCATACGAGATCACCTTCACCGGCGACTGGGCGAGACGCGTCTTCAGAACCTGAAGCGTCTCCCAGGAAATGGTCTTGTAGTCCGTCGTGCCCTTCAGTCCGTTGCCGAGGCGCTGCCCCGGATAGGCTTCCACATACTTGAAGCCCAAACGCTCCGCAACCGCCAGCATCTCGAAGAACGAGAGGTGCCGGAACGAATAGGCCTGCAGGGAAAGAATCAATTCGCCTTTTTTCATTTCAAAATCTCCCTTCGAAATATTAGAACATGCGATAGGTCTTGTCCACATAGCGCTGGGCCGCGGGATTGTCGCATGTGAGCGTATCGGCGTTCCAGTTGAACGCGGTGCGCGAACGCACGGCGATCGCACCCAGCATCACCATCTCGGTGAGCGGACCCGCATGCTCGAAGTTCGAGCTCGGCAGTTCGATGTTGCCGCGAATCGCATCCAACCAGTTCTGATAGGGATTGCCGCCCGGCACCCGCGCGAGCGTCTTGGGCGGACGCTTGAACGCCTTGTTCGCACTGCGCGGAATGAGGTGCGGATTCTCGCAACAGTCGGTCGTGTCGAGCAGCACGTTCTTCGAACCGAAGTAGCACTGGCCGATCCGCGGCATCGGCAAGCCCGCATCGAGCGCCGCTGGACGCGGCGGATGGCAGCAGCCGTCGAACCACTTGACGACAACCGGCGGCAGCGTGCCACGCGCCGGGAACTCGTACGTGATGATCGACCCTGCCGGACAGGAGAGTTCGTCGCCGCCTTCGATCTGCGCGGAAACGCGCTTCGGCGCGCCAAGCTTCAAGGCCCAGAACGCGGCATCCATCATGTGGCAGCCCATGTCGCCGATCGCGCCGGTACCCCATTCCCACCAGCCACGCCAGTTGAACGGCAGATACGACTTGTTGTACGGACGCCACGGCGCCACGCCGAGCCAGCGGTTCCAGTCCACTTCGAACGGCGCCGTCTGAGCCGGCGGCACCGGAATGTTCTGCGGCCACACGGGACGGTTCGTCCAGATGTGCACTTCCTTCACGTCACCCAGCGCGCCCGCGTCGAACCATTCCTTGATGAGACGCGTTCCCTCGCCGCAGCGCCCCTGATTGCCCATCTGCGTCATCACCTTATGGCGACGCGCCTGCTCCAGCATCAGGCGGGCTTCCGTCACGGTGTGCGCGATCGGCTTCTGCACGTAGACGTGCTTGCCCATCTCCATCGCCATCATGGCAATCGGGAAGTGCATGTGGTCCGGCGTCGACACCACCACGGCATCGATCTGGTCCTTCAGCGTCAGCAGCATCTCACGCCAGTCGATGAACGTCTTTGCATTCGGGAAGCGCTGGAACGTCTTCTTCGCGCGGTTGTAGTCGACATCGCAGAGGCCCACGATGTTCTCGCCCGCCACGCCGTTGATATCCACCCAGCCTTTACCGCCGCATCCCACGCAGGCGATGTTGATCTTCCGGCCCTTCACCAGCTGCCCCAGACAGGGCGCGGCCCCCGTGCTGCCGCCCAACGCGGCAAACGCGCCGGCAAACGCCGCCGCACCGATGAATTCACGTCTCGAGAATTCCATTTACTTTATCCTTTCAGGTTTTCTAGCTAATGACTTCAAATCAACAGCCCCCATACATGCCTCGACAGCATGTCGATATTATAGCACATATTGGAATGCCATGTCCAAAGATTACTTCCCGACGGCACGCCCGTAGACGAGGAACTTGCCGATGCTGAACGCGGCACGGGAATCGCTCGGGATGCGCGCGACGCGCACATACACGGCACGCGCAGGCTCCGCGAGCGGAATGCGGTAGACGGCTTGCACGTCCGTCGTGCGGTAGACCTCCTTCCACCGCTTGCCGTCGACAGACACCGAGACGACAAACGGCGTCAGGCCCTTCGCCTTGCGTCCCGAGGGATTCGTGAGCAGAATGCCCGTCACCTCCGAAACCTGCGGCAACCGTACCTGCACCCACGGCGTCCGTTCACCCCGCGTCTGGAACGCGGTGACGATCTTCGGCCGCGCCGGATCGAGCACTTTCAACGGACCGATCGCACGCGCGTAGAGTTCGGGATGGTCAGACCGCCAATGCTGTCCGGACGACGACGGCTTGAGCATCCCTTTCGCCGAAATCAGCGCGCCGCCGAAATCGTTCGTCGGGAAACAGGCCGCATTCGCCGGCACGGGCGATCGCCGATCGAAATCGGCGGCCGCCACCTGGAAGAGATCCAGATCGTTCTCGAAGGAACATGTCCGCAGAGCCTGAAGATAGAAGTCGTTGACCGTCGGCTGCGCCGCCAACGCGGCCGCCAGCAGACGCCGCCGCAGAGGCGGACGCTGCACGAGACGCAAATGTCCCTGCAGAACACCGCCGAAGTTGACCTCTTCGCGCGTCCACGTATTCGTCACGGCGGGCAGGTTCGCATACAGCGGTTCCAATTCTTCCGTCACTCGGAGCCGACCTTCCGGCTGCTTGACGAGCCCCTGCACGCTCTCCCACACGGCTCGCCACGTGGCCTGACGTCCGTCCGGCAACGCGACCACCAGATCCTTCAGATACTGATGGATGTGCGGGGCCGTGGCCTTCTGGCGCACCAGCATCCGCGCAAATGCATCCCACACGCCGTAATGCTGCGGATGCGCCGCAACCGCACGACGGTACAAGGCCTCCAAGGTCTCAAGCGGCATCTGGGCGTCTTCCGCGAAATGGGCGAACCAGATGAAACGTTCGGCCGCCAACTGCTTCGTCCGATCGGCGAAGGACCGCTCCACCACATTCAGCATCGTGTAGCCCGCATCCCAGAAATGGAACCGCGCCGTCGAGAAACGCGAGATGTAGTTGTGGATCGTCCACAGTCCGTTCTTCGCCCGCCGATTGAAAATGCAGTGGCCCGGCTGGCCGCCCGGCATCGCCGGCAGTCCGTGCGCATTCGTCGTGTAGGCGCCGAAACTGGACAGCACCCCGCACACGCCGCCGACGCGCTGTTTCATCTTCATCGTCGGCCACGGACAATCCTTCCAAGGTCCCCAGTAGAGCTGGGGCTTGTGGATGTATTCGCCGAAACAGTTCCACATCCGATACGGCACGAAACGAAACGCATTGCCGTAGGTGTCATACGGCACGTTGTAGAAATAGTTGAGCCAGAGGATGTTCGCGACACCGACCCCGTGTACGATGTCCACCGCAAAACGCCATTCGCGTACGCTCTGCCCCAGCGACGCCTTGTGAAGACGGCCCGCCTCCCACAGGGCAATGTAGGCCTCTAACGCACGGAAATACGTCAGCGTGTCGACCTTCGCAACCGAATTGAGCGCCAACGCCGTCGCGATGCGCCGCGGCACGCCCGGCTGCCGCACGAGCGGTTCATTCCATGCGAATACGGCCAAGTTGGTAAACGCCGTTCTGTAGTCGCCCACCGGACCCGACGCGCAGAAATCTTCCATCCACGCCGGGTCGCCGAAGAACTGCTCGACAAACGCCGCGCCGCCTTCGCGCGCCAGCACCTGCTCGACGGTGTTCGTCGTCACCTGACGCAGCACCCGCGCCCGTACAAGCGCCGCCGCCTCTTCCGGCGTCTTCGTCTCACCCTGCTTCAACAGCGTCTGCACACGCGCAAAAATCGGCTTCGCCAGCCGTTCAACGGTCCCGGGCGCCACGGCGACCGTGCCACACGGACGCAACGTGCGATCGACGACACCCACCCCCAAGGGCGTACAGAAAGCCGCATTCGTTTGAGCCGGCGTCACCTCGATGTTCCGCTCCTTGAGAAACCCGTACGCCGCCCAGCCCCACAACGACCGAGGATTCGCACTATGGATCTTGCGCAACAGTTCCGTGCACCGCGCCGTCGCATTCGTGTCACGCCGCAAAAGCGCGAATTCCGCCATGTCCACAGACTGCCGCTGTTCGACCGTGCAATGCTTCATCGGACGCTTTCGCAGCTGGGCGATGAAATTCGTCCCCCCGACGAAATTCGTACTCGTCGCATAGCCGTTCGCCTTTGTCACATCGCCAATACCGTCGCCCATCGTGAAATGCAGCCGCCACCCTTCCTTGTCTTCGGGATCGGCCGCATTAAGCGCCTGCCAGGCATTCGTATACGAGACCGTCGTCCATTCCGTCTTGCCGCGACGGCGCCGCGTCTGGAAGAAGTCCGACACCTGCGCGGAGATGAGATCTAGTCCCGCGCCGTACTTTTTCGCGGCAAAACACGCCTCGGCCTTCCGGCGCACGTCATTCCGTGCGACCACGCGCGCGGCCAGGCCCTTCGCCTTCACCGAATACGGCAGGTTCTCGAGGCACGCGAACATCTGGCCCTTCGCATCGAACAGACAAAGCGCAGGATAGCGTTTCACGCCGATCTGCAATGACTGAACACGCGCATTTTCATTCGAAACGGCCGCCGGACACGGACCATCCCACTGGTCGTGGACGCCGAAGAGCCACCTGTCTTTGAACTGGTTGCGAAAAGCCGGCGACTCGAAGACCCGACGTACGCAGTCCCCCGAAACGCACCAGTCGCTTCCGATGCACAGGACCATGCTCGGCTTCTGCTCGCGCAGCATCTGCGCCTTCAGGTCCTCGCCTTGCGCCACCGCTCCCGCAACCAACGCGAGCACCAACGCGATCACACGACGTCCTCCCCTGCATCGTCCATTCAAGTCTGTCGTGTTCATTTCGGGGAATTTCCTTTTCGGATTTTAATCAGTCGTCGTCAAGACGGTCGAGAAGTCCCGAGGTCTCCAGCGGTTTCGCCGCCGGCAGCTTGCGGCCGCCATTGAGACGCACGAGATCGGCCAGAATGTTAAGCCCTTCGTCAAGAACGACATCCTTGTCGCGCTTCGTCGGATCAAAACCCTCGTCCAGGAAACGCTCAAGTTCGTCTTCGACCGCCGTCTTGCGATCGAGCTGCGCTTTGCGCGCCGTCTTGTTGAGCGGCATCGTCGTGCGCATCACGGCCTCTTCGGAATCCTTGACGAACTGAAGATGCTTCGCCCATTTGGGGTTCTTCGCCAGACGCGCCTGCGAAGCCGCCTTCAGCTCGGGAATGAACTTGTTCAGGTCCCAGCTCGGATTGAACGCACTCGGCGCCAGTTCGTCCCAGGGCAGCGGATAGGTGAGGCCCTGCTCGCCCTTGAAGAGTTCTTCGTCGCACGCCGACGGCAGCAGAATGTCGGACGCCACGCCCTTGAACTGCGTCGACGCCCCGGTCACCCGGTAGAAACGTCCATCGGTAATCACGAGCGCCCCGTCACGCTTGCCGCCGATCGGCGTGACGGTCTGGGCCGACCCCTTGCCGAACGTGCGCGTATCGCCTGCGATGACGGCACGACCGAGGTCCTGCAACGTGCCAGGCACAAGTTCGCCCGCGCTCGCGCTGCCGCGGCTCGTCAACACCACGACCGGCACGTCGCACACCACCGCATCGTACGGCACCGGCAACACCGTATCGCCGCCTGCACCATGCATGCGCACGGCCGGACCGCTCCGCACGAAAAGCCCGATCACCTTGACGGCATCGTCCAGAGAACCGCCGTTATTGCCGCGCAGGTCGAACAGCACCCCGCACACATCGGCCTTTTTCAGCTTCTCAAGTTCCACGCGCAAATCGTCCGAGCAGGTGCGCATCTTGTTGCTGCGCGCCGTCATCGACGAATAGAAGGACGGCAGCCGCAGATAGCCCACCTTGCGTTTCTGGCCCGCGACAACCATCTCCACGACCTTCGACGAGGCCGCTTCGTCGGTCATCGGCACATCGTCGCGGACGAGCGTATACTGCTTCGTCTCGCCATTCGCGTGCCTCACCTCGAGCGTGATCTTGGTACCCTTCTTCCCGCGGAAGAGCGGCACGATCTCGGACTCGGACTTCCCTGCCAGCTTTTGGATCTTTCCATCCCCCTTGGGCGCAACGCCGATGATGGAGTCGCCCGCCTTCACGTGTCCGTCTTTCGCCAGCGGACCGCCCGGAATCACGCGCTTGACGCGCGACACGCCGTCTTTCAGCGTCCATTCGGCGCCGATTCCGCAGAGCGTCAGATCCATCTGCGAACGAAACACGTCATACTGCGGCGACGTCAGATAGATCGAGTGCGCATCGTAGGCCGAGACGATGGCCGCGATGAAATCATCGCACATCTCCGAGGTCTTCTGACGGCGCACTTCCTTCAGCTGGTTCAGATAGTGCTTGCGCACTTCGGCCACGGCCCGCTTCACGCCGCCCGTTTCGCAGGTGAGCCACTCGTCGAGCACTTCGCCCGTCACACGCGCCGTCCAGAGGGCGTCGCGCGCCGCGCCGGCAGCCGGCCAGGGCGCCTTCTCGCGCGCGTATTCATACGTGCCGTTGCCGGTGAAGTCAAACGTCGTCGTCGCGAGCAGATTCGTCGCGAATGTGGTCCGTTCGGCGATCCGCTGACGGAACACGTCACGCACACGGCGCGCGAACGAGAAATCGCCCGCACGCAAGGCGTCGTCGAGCTTGTCAATCGACTTCTCGAACTCGGCGATATCCGCCGCATGGAAGATCATGTGGTCGCCGTCGCAGGACTCGAGCAGATTCGTCCACGCACGGCGCGAG
>JAZUGW010000076.1:0-3198 GCA_045641465.1 Kiritimatiellia bacterium
CTGGCCTCCACGAAACCCCGAACGGCAATATTGGTACGTGTTCCCATGCCCCCCGCCACGCGCCACGTTCTGCGGGTTTGACGCCGGACGCGTCGGACCCACGGGGTCGAGCGAAGCACCCATAAGATTCTGAACACCGTCCACATACCAGTCACGGCACGCTTCCCAGGCATTCCCGTACATATCGTAAAGTCCCCACCCGTTTGGCGCATAACTGCCGACAGTGGCATGGCCGGAGCCAGTTCCCTTATAGCGCGCAAGCGAAGCAAGATCCGCCTCCGTATTCCCGCCATTGTAGTGGGCGCTCGTCGTGCCCGCCCGACAGGCGTATTCCCATTGCGCTTCGGTCGGTATGTCGAAAGCCCCGGGCATCGTAACGTCGAACGCCTGCGTGTCGTCATTCCACTCGCGGCACTTGGCGCGAAGCTTGTAAATAAGCGTCGATTCGTCCACGGCATTTGACCCCGGCCACTTTTGCCCAAGATTTGTTCCTCGAACCAGATTGTAGTCGAGCCCCACCACGGGATGATACGGGGCAGTGTTAATGGATGGATTAGGAATACTTCCGACCACAAGCGCATACTGCCTCTGCGTGACCTCAAATATTCCGATGTAGAACGGCTTGGTAAGTGCGACGGCATGCTGCACCTCGCTGGCTGAAAAATCAAAACCTGGGGACACTCGACCCTCCTCGCCTTCCGGCGAACCCATCACGAACGACCCGGGCGGAATGAGCCGAAGAACAATCTTGTCGCCGCGGTAGGTGTCGTCCAGAAACCCGTTCGCGGGTGCGCCGATCCTGTAGGTGACGGGATAGCAGTTTGTGTTCGGCCCGCCGGAGACATCGACGATCATGTACTTCTCGGCATAGTGGACGATCGAGGCGAAGACCTTCACGCTCCGGGACTTGAAGTTGACGCCTTCCGCATTCGCGTCCCAGGTCACGCGGTGCGAACCGGCGGAGACGGGAACGATTCCCTGACGGAAGACATGCGCCACATTCGTCTCGGCGGGCGACATGTCGCAATTGACGACGGAGATCTCGACGCTGCTCGTGGTGGGTTCGAGCGGCTGCTCCCCCTCGCCAAGCGTGATCTTGTAGTCGATGTCGACGAGCCCGTTCCACGGATAGCGCTGCTGCACCTTCGTGACGTCGATCGTCACACACTGGCTGACAAGCGGCGTCACCGCGAGAACGACCGCGGCAGCCGCCGCAAAGAGACCTTTGACTGCTGGTGTTTTCATTTTCGATTTGGTATTGAAACTAAAAGGAGCTCTGCGGGGGCGAGACGCCCGCGCTCCTAAATCGCGCTCAAAACGCATGAGAGCGCCCCTCCAGGCGCGTCTCTCTATCTTCGAGGGGGGCTGCCAATTGTGCGCGACACTCGACGCGGCCTTCTGCCGCGCCCGTCCGTTCAGCAATTCAATGTCGCACACCGTCATATCATTTGCCTCAATGCCGAACATTCTACCAAACGCCACACCGCATTGCAACTGGCAGGATCGGCGCCGTCAAGGGCAACGAAGCTGATTTAACCTAAAAACGGCAGTTGAATTTCCTTCGGGAACCACAAAGAACGCAAAGATACGCAGAGACGAGGGAAGATGACTTGTTTTCCGCCTAAAATCTTTGTGTTTCTCTGCGTTCTCTGTGGTTTCAAAAATTCGAGCCAATTGAACTGCCGAATCTAGGATAATGCGCGAAACGTCGGAAGGGTAGTCGGATGAAGATCAAGAGAATAATGGTTTTGACCGCGACTTTGGGGGTTGCGGCATGTGTTTGCGCCGGAGAGGCGGCGGACCGGCCTTGGATGGACGGGAACCTGCCGGCGGAAAAGCGCGTGGAGGCGCTGCTCGCGCGCATGACGGTCCGCGAGAAGTGGATGCAGCTCCATCTGCCCTTTGCCGGGAGTGCGAAGGACCTGCCGGCGCTGAAGCGCGCGGCGGAAGAGGGGGTCGGCACGATGATCTGGGGGCGTTTCGATCCCGATGGACGCGATGCCGTGCAACGCGCCGCCGTGGAGAAGTCCCGGCTTGGCGTGCCGATCCTGTTCGGCAACGACGTCATCCACGGCAACTTCACCGTGTTCCCGTCCTCGGTCGGGCTCGCCTGCTCCTTCGAGCCGGAACTTTTCGCGCGCTGCCAGGAGATCGCCGGCCGCGAGGCGAAGGCCGAGGGCGTGGACCTCGCCTGGGCGCCGATGTGCGACCTCGCGCGCGATCCGCGCTGGGGACGCGTGGTGGAGACCTGCGGCGAGGATCCTTACCTTGCCTCGCTCTGCTGCGCGGCGCAGGTGCGCGGCTTTCGCCGGCACGTGGCGTCGTGCGCGAAGCACTACTGCGGATATTCGGCCGTGACGGGCGGACGCGACTACAACGATTCCGAGATCTCGGTCTGGACGCTCCAGAACATGCACCTGCCGGCCTTCCGCGCGGCGCTCGGCGCCGGCGCCGAGGTGGTGATGAGCTCGTTCAACACGTGGGACGGACTGCCCGTCACGTGCTCGAAGTACCTGCTGACGGACGTCTTGCGCGGACAGCTCGGCTTCCGCGGCTATGTGGCGGCGGACTGGGACGGCGTCGGGCAGATCGTGAAGTGGGGCTGCGCGGCGGACAAGAAGACGGCCGCGGCGATGGCGCTTGAGGCGGGCAATGACGTCGACATGTGTTCCTACGCGTATTGCGCGGAAGGCGAACGCGCCCTGTCCGAGGGTCTCGTGAAGCCGGCGACGCTTGACGAGGCGGTGCGCCGCGTGCTGCGCGTGAAGTTCGCCTGCGGACTCTTCGAGCGTCCCTACCGCGACCCCGCCGCACTGGAGGCGGCGCGGCGCGAGGCGGAGACGGCGGGACGCGCGCTGGCGAAGGAGGCGGCGACGAAAAGCATCGTGCTGCTTAAGAACGACGGCACGCTGCCGCTCGCGGCAAAGGGGAGGAAGATCGCGCTCGTGGGCCCCCTCGCGCGCGGAAGGCGCGAGATGGCGGGCTGCTGGCTCACGCGCGGCAAGACGACGCGCGAAACCTTCGAACAGGCGTTCCGCCGGGCGCTGCCGCCGGACGCGTCGCTCGTGACGGTGCAGGGGTGCGGCACGCGCCTCGAACCGCCCAAGACGACGCTGCAGGATGGCACGGTGGTGGGCGACCGCACCCTGGAGGACGTTGATGCGCCGCTCGACATCGCGGGCGCGGCGGCTGCGGTGC
>JAZUGW010000077.1:0-18182 GCA_045641465.1 Kiritimatiellia bacterium
ATACGGCCCATCGGCGTCAGCGCCTGCGGCATCAGCATCACGCGGAAGCCGTAGTCGTCATACTTCATATTCAAGCCGACCTTCGAACCGTAGAGCGCGGTCTTATCCCATTCGTGCGGCGGACGCGCGAAGTAGCCGAGTTCACGGAACTGCCAGGCACCCGTAGCCGCGAAGCCCGCCTGCTTGCAGGTCTCGTAGAACGCTTCACCATCGAGGTAGTTCATCTGGATGAAGGAGACGAACTTGCGCGAGGTGGCCGGGCCATCCGGCATCCAGCTGCCCATCAACGGCGTCTCGCTATCATCATAGCGGAACTGACGCTGCGTCTGCACCAGGTATTCCTGGAAGTTCTGCAGACCGTCGTGGTCGAAGTCGAAATCACGCTCAGTGCCCGTCACCGAGTCCCTCTGGCCAATATGCGTGTACGCATCGTTCGGATCCGTACCATCCATACCGGCCGTGATGTACTGGGCAGCCGAGAGGGCCTCTTCATCATCCGCCTGGGCGGCGCCG
This sequence comes from Kiritimatiellia bacterium, assembly GCA_045641465.1. GTDB lineage: Bacteria > Verrucomicrobiota > Kiritimatiellia > RFP12 > UBA1067 > RUG572. The sequence goes on from JAZUGW010000077.1 coordinate 514, forward strand.
TCAGCATTCGCCGCAGCGGTCGCCTTGCGGTCCGCACGGTTGATCACCGTGATCGCATTCGCATCAAGTGTCACGCCGACCGGGCGGCCATTCGCGAAGACCAAGCCCGCGAACTGATGTTCCCACGGGTCCGGCAGCAAGTCGCCGTCGGTATCGACCGAGCACGGGTTGAGGCCGCCACCGCGGATGCAGAACACCAGGCCGTTGTCCGCATCTTCCGCCGGCTTGTTCGCATTCGGGCCATAGATGAAGCGGAAGTTGTACGTCGCCGAAGCCACGTTGCCCAGGCGCCACTGGTCCGTCCAGCCCGCACCTTCCTGGTCGTCGGTCAGACCGTCGCCATCCGTATCCGGGTCGCCCGGATCGGTCGGGAAGAACTTGTTGTACCAGCCCGTGTTGATACCCGGATGGTTCGCATAGATCGATTCGCATTCCTTGTAGGCATTGCACGAATCCGTACCTGCGAATTCGGCCGAGAAGCCGAGTCCGTCACTATCGAACGGCAACAACGCGTAGTCCGTGCTGGCCGAGTTCGGGCACTGGCCCACATAGAGTTCCCAGCCATCCGGCACGCCGTCCTGATCGGTATCGGCACCGTGGACATCGCTCGCATAGGTCGCCTGGCCACCCTCTTCCGTGGCCGCTCCTGCGTCACCGAACGGCAAGTTCGGATTCGTCGTACCGAGACGGAACACCTTCTCCTGCTTCTTGTCGTTCCACTCGGCCGTGTCGCCGTCGATCGTATACACCGGGTGTTCATCGTCCGGACGCGGCACACCGCCCACTTCGTAACGGTACTTGAGCAGCAGGTATTCGTCACGCGCCGTAAACGGAGCCGTGTTGACCGCCAAACCCGCTTCCTGCAGGAACAGCGTCTGCTGGGTCTTGTTGTACGCCGGATCCCAACGATTCGACACAAAGCCGTGGTCGTTGCGGAACCAGCCCGTACGCGGATCGAAACCGAACTGCTTGTAGACCTGGTCGTGGAAGAGCGTGATCCGCTGATCCTTCGCGAAGCCCGTCACCACCATGTTGGTCGTCACATCGTCCCACACGCGCACCGAGAGCGGCAGATCGCCGTACGCCTTCGGAACAATTTCCGAACCCGGCTTGCCGTAGCGGAACACCTTGACGGCCGGGAAGCTGCCCGTCTCCTGCATCTCCTCCGTCTCCGGATTGATGAAGATCGGCGCACCCGTTTCCTGATCGATGAAGCCTTCGCCGTTGTTCGGCAGCGCGTACTCCACACCATCGAGCGTCACAACCGCCCAGGTCGGTTCCGACTGATACTTCGCCATGAAGTCGCCGTCGGCATTCATCGTGCCGTTGTTCGCTGCGTCAGCCTTGAGCGGGTTCAGGCCATGCATGACTTCCCAGAAGTCGCTCAGACCGTCGCCATCCGTATCCCAGTTGATCGGGCTCGTGCCGAGCGCATATTCTTCCATGTCCGTCAGACCGTCGTTATCCGTATCGCGATCCGTCGCGGACGCGATGGACTTGCGCGTCGGGTTGAACGCCTCCGCGATCTCTTCCGGCGTGATCCTCTCGCCCGTGGCGATGTCCTTCAGCGTAAAGCGCGAACCCTCGAGGCGCTTGATGTTGCCGTTGGCATCCATCTCGCCCACCATCGCGCTGTACCAGAACCAATATTCATAGCCGTCCGGGAAGCCGTCGCTATCGGTGTCTTCCACCGTCGGGTCCGTACGGTTTTCCGGAATCCAGCTCGTCGCCGCATTCAAACCGGCCTTCCAAGCCGTCAGCTGCTCCGCATAGTCTTCAGCAGCCGGATCCGGCAGCGTAAGACCGTTCACACGCGCGATGGCGTTCGATTCCGCCGGCGTGAAGATCGGGTCCGAAATCCAGTTGCCGCGCACGTTGCGGTTCAGGCCGTCATTATCCTGACGGAGGTTCAGACCTTCGCCGAAACCGCGGATTTCGAGGTAGGCCGTGAAGGGACCACCCTGCTTCGCCCAGTTCTGAACCGTCTCAACGAGCGTACCGCCGCGAGCCGTCTTGGCCGGCAGATAGTCCTCATCGGCGTTCAGATTCGACACATCCTTCAAGTCGCCGCCTTCTTCAAGTTCGCCGCCCTCTTCAACCTGCTGGTAGAGGCGACCGGCATTCCACGTAGTGTTCGCCGCGAAGACATCCGGCACACCGTCCTGGTTGATATCGCCGACGTTGTCTTCCTTGAAGTACTCCAACGAGAAGATGCCTTCCACCATCGTCTTGACGTAGGAGGTCGCCTCTTCGTCGTATTCCGGCATTGTCACCGAGTTTTCACCCGTGCCATTGCCGACCTGCGGCTGCACCGTGCCGTTCAGGTGCATCGAGTTGCCCTCGTCGCGGTCATAGACGAGCCAGCAGTAGAAGTAGGAGTCCTTGCCGTCGGCATTGCGATAGGTATAGTACGAACCGTACTTGCTCGCCTGGTTATACCACGTACCAGCCGCATCGAGCGCATAGTCGCGCGAGCCGGCCGGCCCAAGGCCGCCGTTATCCTGGTCGTCCACCTTGTAGCCGAACGCGTAGATCTTCGGATTGAGGTCGTTCGCCGGCTGGAAGTCCCACGACTGCGTGAAGTTGCTCACGCGCGTCGGATAGTCGGCGCTCGTCGACCACACACGGCCGGCACCGATACCAACCGCGCCCGTATACTTCTGCGAGAAGGCCGAAAGCGCACCCGAGTTCGGACGACGCGGCGTGATTTCAAGACCCATCGACGCCTCGACCTTGTAGTACCACGAACGCGTGTCCGTGCCGCCGTCCTTATCCTGCACCATGAGGGTGACCACCTTGGAACCGGCGCTCGTGAACATGATTTCCTTCGAGTACGTACCCGACGTATTCTGCGTCGTCGTCTGCGAAGAACCGTTGTAGCTCCACGTCACGGTCATGTTCTGCTGGTCGACCGAGACGTCCTTCGCGTTCCATGTGATCGTGAACGGCACATTGATGGAGGCCGGACGCTCGTTCGTCGACACCGCCGCACCCGGACCGATCACCGGGTCCACGTTGACCACGAAGATGTCGAAGTCGTCCACCGACGTATAGTACTGACGCCAGGTCTTCGTGTTATCGACCGGGCACACCGTCGTTTCCTTGATGTACGCACGAATGCGGAAGCCCTTCAATTCGGACTGCGGCGTACCGTCGAGTTCGCTGAGATAGACATAACCCGCAGTCTGACCGTTCTTGAACGGAACTTCGTACTTGCTCAGCACCGGCAGGTTGCCGTCGTTGAGACCGTTGCGGATGACCTCGAGCACCACCGTGATCGAATCGCCCACTTCAAGACCCGACGGCGCAACCGTCAGTTCGACATTGATACGACCCGCGCTCGGACCCGTATCCGTTTCGTTGAAGATCGTGCTGCCGTTGTACGGGCTGAGCGCAATCGCCGGCGCGTCGACCACATCGACGTTCACCGTGAACTCAGGCGCCTCGGCGAATTCCTGATCCGTCATGTCCTTATCGCGCACCTTCGCCGTCACCTGCGCGAGGCCCGAATTCATGAACGTATGCGTCACCGTCTTGCCCGTGGGCACGCCCTTGATGATCTGCGTTCCGACAACCGCGCCGCTTTCCCAGAACTTGATCTGCGTGTAGGCCACGTTGCCGTCTTCAAAATCGAAGTAGTTGATGCCAGGATCGCTCACGCCCACCGAGAACACCTTCTGAACCCCGATCGGCACCTTGCTCGTGAACGTACCGCCGTTCGTCTTGAGCGGCGTGTCGTTCATTTCGATGTAGCTCACCGCCGGCGCCACGTTATCCACGCCCACGAAGAACTGCTTACCGACCCACGCGGTGATGACATTGTTCTGCGTGTTGTCGTTCGCATCGCGCACTTCCACGCCGAAGCTGAGGGTGCAGCCGTTGTAGCCGTCCTTCAGACGGATCGACGCCTGCGAGTTCGCCGTCGAGAAGCCCGGGTAGACGAGGACGGACGTCGTGTGGTTTGCCTCGTCCTGCGAGGTGATTTCAACGAGATTCTTCGTCGTTTCATCGAGCGGGATGAGGAAGATGTAGCCCGGATTCGAGCTTTCCTGGAAGGTGTCGGAGAAGTCCAGCGTCACCTTGGCCGTTTCACCTTCCTTGTAGTTCGCCACGCCCTTGTCCAACGTAGCCGAAATCGTCTTCGGCGCATCGACCTGCACCGTCACGTGACGGATGTCGGACTTCGCGCCGCCTTCGTTCACCACCCAGAACTGGGAGTTGTAGGTCATCGCCGTCACATACGTGCGCGGCACGACGAGCTTGCCCTTCGCATCAGCCTTGAGACCCGAGACCGCCGTAGCGGAGCCCGAACCGTTGTTGTCCCAGTAGACCGTGTACGTGCCGTCGTTGAGTTCGCCGATCGCATCGGCGATCGTCACTTCGAAGTCGTGCAGCACATTGCCCGGCACGTGCTGATAGGCCGCGCCTTCAACCGGCGTGAGGATCTGCAGCGCACCACCGTCGTAGTCGATTTCAATCGTATCCGGCGAGAACGCGCCCGTGAAGAACGCCTTCTCCGCCGCCGAGAGCTTCGTCTGGTCGACGTCGAAGCGAATGCCCTTGAGCGTGTGCTCGTCGGCGCGGTTCGCATAGAGGTAGATCAGACCATCGGCCGACGTACGGCCCTTCGGAATCGTGATCGTCACCTCCTGCTTCGAATACTCTTCCTTACCATCCGCCAACGAGGAGAGGCCGATGTACTTGAACGGATCGATACCCGATTCATCCTTCATGGTGGGCTTGAGCGTCACCGTGAGGTCTTCCGTGTAGGGCTGCGTGAGCGTCACGTTGATCGCCGCGACGGAAAGCTTGTAGTCGCTTGAGGTCTTAACGACGTCCTGATCGATCTCGACCGTCATGCCCGGGGGCAGCGCCTCGGTCACGAACACCGTACGCGTCGTGAAGTTCGTCACAAGCGTATGCGCATTGTTGTAGACGTTCGTCGGCGTCGCAGCCATGTAGACTTCCGTCGAGAAGCCTTCCTTGATACCCCTGATTTTAAAGGGCACCAGCTCATCGCCCGGCTTGATGGTGATCTTGCTCACCTTACGCGTGACGCCGTCGCCGAACACATAGGTCTGGTCCGTCGCCCCATTGTCGACTTCCGCCACGGTCGGATCCTTCGTCCACACGTAGAGCGTCTGGGAATCTGCACTGCCCTTCGGAATCGACAGACGCGGCAAGGCCGGCGTCGCGGTCGAGGAGCTCGCGGCAATGGAGCGCCAGATCGCGGGGTCTTCCGTGGTCGCATCGTCGAAGTCGACGGCCTGGATGAAGATGCCGGCATTCGCGAGGTTGTAGTCGCGCACCGAACTCGCCAGGTCCGCGCTCACCACCAGCTGGTGGATGCCAAGACCGTTCAGCGACGTCGGGCCGAAATAGAACTCGAGCTTGTTGGAAGTCGTGTTGCCCTCGTTCGCCTGCGGGAAGAAGTTCCAGAGGTCGAAGTCCTTCACGTAGTAGTCCTGGCTATACCAGGAACCCGTGGTGACTTCCATCGCCTCGCCCTTGCCGTCCGGCGCCACGAGCTTCAGCGGCATGGCCAAGTCGCCCGGCTGCACCGTGTAGGAGCAGATCATATCGGTGAAGTACTGGTCGGCCAGCTTCCACGACTCGATCTTCGCATACTTGCGCTGACCGCTGATCCACAAGCCCACCTGCGGCATGTTGTTCGTATCCGCAATCGGATCGTTGCCACCCACATGCTGCATCGTCCACGGGTTCGTGTACGTCGGATCCGCATTGAGCTTCTCCACCGTCATGCCGCGGTTCAAGAGACGGATCTTGAACTTCACCGTCTCGCCCGCGACCAGCGGAGCCTTCTCGTTCGGGAACGTGCGTTCGGCCGTTTCCGCATCCTGGTAGACCGTGATTGACCGGATGTCACCACCCGCCGCCTTCGCCGTGCTCGGGAAAGCACAGGTCAGCGCTGCCAACGCCATTGCGAAAATGCCAAGCGTTTTCTTTGTTTTCATCTTGCCGCTTCCTTCCATTGAATCACAACCGTCCGTCATTTCGAAGCCGTGGGTTGAGCCACAGCCTTCCCCTCGGCGACAGCCTTGCGGTCAGCCGCCTCTTTTTGAATGCGCCGCCGCACAATGCTGCGGGCATTAGCCAACTCTTTTTCCATGCTCGCGTTCACTTCCGCGAACGTGGCCGAAAGTGTCTTCCAGCCCGGATACTTCTCCGGGTGTCCATCAAGTTCCGCCTTGATCTCGTCGTCCGTCGCGCCCTCGGGCAGCGCGGCGCGCGCGCGCGTCACGAGACGCTCCATCTGCGCCACAATCTTCGCCTGCGACTTCGCCAGCGTCTTCTGACTCTCCACCGTGCCCTTCAGCTCCTTCTGGTAGGACGGGTCCTTCTGGCGGTCGGTATAGACCTTCGGCTTGTCTTTACAGCCCGTCAGGACCGCGAAAACAAGCAGCAAAACCGCCGTTGCGAGCGGTGTCAAAGCTCTTTTAATCTGTCGTTTCATTCTTTCATACGCCTTTCGAGGGTGCACTCCTCCCAAAGCTAGAGGACATTTTACCATTCTTTCACATGAAAAGGCAAGGGGAAAATGGGGTAAGTTTTCAGATGGTGGAAAACGAACGAATGCCCGGCATCTCCTGCCGGGCATTCGTTTCTCGTTTATGAAGGCTCAAACGGGCTTATTTCGCCGGGCCGATCTTCACGTTGCGGAAGTAGGGCTTGGCACCACCGTGCATGCCCTGGAAGCCGATGCGGCCCTTCGTCGCGAGCGAGTCCATCGGCTTGGAGAGCCATGGCGGGATCTTCGTGCCATCCGGATTCTTCTTCGCATCCTTCCAGGCCGAGATGTCCACGTCGAGCGTCTTGACACCGTTGATGGACGCGACGATCTTCTTGCCCTTCGCCGTGATCGTCATGCGATTCCACTCGCCGGCCGGCTTGGCCGGGAACGCGAGCGGCGCGAGGTGGCCGTAGATGCTGCCGTTCTTGAGATAGTTCGCATCCTTCTTCCATTTCGGATGATTGTCGTCCAGCAGCTGGATCTCGATCGAGTTCGGAATCCAGTTCTTGACGTTCGAGCAGTAGATGATCACGCCGGAGTTCGCCGCCGCGTCGAGCTTGTACTCGAAGTCGAGCGTGAAGTTCTCGTACTCGGCTGCGCTCCACAGCGCCGCGTCTTTGCTCGCGGTCATCACACCGTCCGCACCCTTCGTCCACACGCTGCCCGCGCCGAACGCATTGTCGACCCACTTCATCGGCTGCAGTTCAGCCGCTCCGCACAGGGCGCACAGCGCCACAGCGGAAAGTCCGATCAGTTTCTTCATTTTGTTTTTCCTCTTTTGGTTGGTTCGCCTATTATCTTAACATAAGCTTTAACGGATTTCAAGCTGCACCATTACGGCATCGTGGTCGCTCGGGTACTTGCCGTCCGGACGGTCATTGCACGTCACATGGCGCAGCACGCGCACATTGCCCGTCGCGAACACGTAGTCGATGCGGCAGTGATGCGTCGGCTGGTAGGCATGGAACGTCTTGAGCGTGCCTTCATGCGGCTTCTCGGTGCGGAAGAGCGTGTCGTACAGCGTCTGCGATGCATTGGCGATCGGATGCTCGAACGTCACCTCGCTCGAGATCTGCGGACCGTTCCCCTTCAGCAGCCGCTTCTGCTCTTCCGGCGGAATGCGCTCGAAGCTGTCGTTCAGGTCGCCCGTGAGCATCACCGTCTCGCCTTGCGCCACCCGCGCCATCTCCGCCAGCAGGATCTTCATCCCCGCCACACGGGCCGCCGGACTGACATGGTCGAGGTGCGTGTTGAAGTAGCGGAAGCTCTGCCCCGTCTTCTTGTCCCGGAAGAGTCCCCACGTGCAGGTGCGCGGACACGCCGCGTTCCAGCCCTTGGAGCCGGGTTCGCGCGGCGTCTCGCTCAGCCAGAACGTGTCCGTCGCCAGGCACTCGAAACGATTCTTGCGATAGTAGATGCACATCGCCTCGCCCGTGTCGTTCGTGCCGCGGCCAAGACCGACGCGCGCGAAGTCCGGCAGCGCCGCATCCAGATTCTTCCGCTGCATCGGCGTCGCTTCCTGGACGCCGAAGATGTCGAACGCATGCTTCCTGATGACCTGCACGACACGCGGCAGCCGGTTGCTCCAGGCGTTGTCTTCCGTGTCCGCCGGACACCGGATGTTGAACGTCGCCAGATTGAACGCGTCCCCCGCGCTCGCCTTCGCCACGCCCCAGTCGACATACTGTCCGCCCATCGTCTGATGCGTCACGCTCGCCAGCACATTGTCGCCCGCCTTGAGCGCAGCCTTCGCCGCCGCCGGTACCGGGAACTGCTCGTAGCTGCTGGTATAGCCCGGGAACGCACCCGCGCGAACGCCGTTGAAGAACACTTCCGTGTCTTCGTCGTGATGCAGCGAAAGAAGAAGTCCGTCTTCCGCCTTCGGCGCCGCCGCAAGCTTCACGTGGCGGCGCAGCCAGATGTCGGACGTGTTCCACGTCGTGCCGATTTTCGCGCCCGGCGTACCCTTCGTCCCGAATCCGCCCACGCCCGTCTTCCACGCGCGATCGTCGAACCCCGGCTTCTCCCAACCGTCCGCCGGCTTCTCCGTCGTGTACTTCCATTCCACGTCCTTCGCATTGCGCCCTTCCGGCACGAGGAAGTCGAGCTTCGCCTGCGCGCTGGCCTTGAGCGGCGCATAGAGGCGCGTCTTCGCCTTGTCGCGGCTCGCATACTTCTGCCAGAGACCGCGATCGCACAGCATCGGCATGAACACGCCGCCGATCACGCTGCGGCCGATGAAGTGAACATACTTACCTTTGTCCGTCCAGTACCAGTCGGAGAACGCAACCCGGCTCGGCGTCTCGTGGGCAAACCGCCACACGCGATCGACGATGCAGTCAAAGTCGTCCTTGCGGCTCGTGAACGTCGCACACCAGAGTTCCCAGTCGGTCTTCGTCCAGAGACGGCGGTTGTCGAGCGGCAGGCCGAACGGCTGCACGAGCTGACGATACGCCTTCATCTCGTTTTCGTAGACTTCCTTCGGGAAGAGGTTCAACCCCAGCACGCGGTCCCACGCGAGGTTGTACTTCATCGACCACGAACCCGGCCGGTCGTATGCCAGACGGTAGCTGCCCGCCGCGCCGCCCTTCGCCGCGTCCATCCATTTCGGCACAAGATCCTTCGCGAGCTGCCCGTACTTCCGGGCCGCCGCCGCATCGCCGAGCTTCTCCGCCAGGCGCGCATAGCACGCCATCGCCACGATGGACTTCGCCGCGAGATTCGCATTGTGCGCGAGATGGCCCGCGAAGTCGTCCGTGCAGAGCTGATTGCCCGGGTCGAAGCCGAACTTCTCCAGGTACTGCACCCACTTCGTCACCGTGGGCCACCAGCCCGCCGCGAACTCGGCCGTGCCTTCGATCTCCGCCAGCGCCGCCAGCGTGATGATCATGTTGCCGCTCTCTTCCACCGGCATCAGCGCGGACTCGCGCTTCGACGTTTCACCGCCCGCATAGCGCTGCTTGTTCGCGAGCGGATAACGTCCGAGATCGTGCGGCGCAAAAGGCCACGGCCACCGCGGATGCGACGCGTACACGAGCACCGGCGCGAGCATCGCACGCATCAGCGTGGGGCTCATCAGCAGCATCTGCGGACTCTGCGGATACAGGATGTCCACCGTGCCGATGCAGCCGTTCGAATCGTTCTCCTTCGAGAAGTAGAGCGGCTGGTTGTTGCGGTCCGCCGCGAGCTTGCACGCGGCATACGTCTGACGATACGCGAGGCTCGCAAGCTCCGCATACTTCACGCCGCCGACCTTCACGAGGTCCGCCCAGAGCTCGGCGTCAAAGGCCGCCACGCGCTTGAGCACATCCGCGCGCTGCACTTCCGCCTGCGCGAGCATGGACGTGAACTTCAGTCCGTCGCGCCGCCACCAGTCCGGCAGGTTCTCGCCAAAGAACTGCACCGCCCAGATGTCGTCGTACGCGAGCAGGAAATGCGCCTCGCCGTCTTTCGCCGCGCTCGGACCCACCAGCCACGCGTATCCCCAGTCGATGCGTGCATGGTCCGCACTGTACGCGAGCGCCTTCTGCTCCTTGCGTCCGATCGAAATCGCCGGCAGCCCCGCCACCGTGCACGTGTTCGTCACCATCGCCACGCGATCGTCGTTGCGCGCCAGCGCCGGTGAGATCTGCGCGTTGAGCTTCCAGTCTTTCGCGCCCGCCACACGCGCCGTCACGTACGCGACCGGACGCGAGAACACGTCGAGGTCGTCCGCGAGTTTCGCCGTCGCGAACGTGAGCTCGACCTTGAGCGCCCCCTCCGCGAAGGTATAGACGCTTTCAAGCGGCTTCACCGTCACGCCCGTCTGCGGCAATGCCGGCACGTTCTCCGGCGCACGGCCGCACAGGCGCCACGTCTTGCCATCCGCCGTGAGCGTCACGCCCACCGGCATCTGCGGACCCGACCAGTGCGTCGTCTCAGCGTCCGTCAACTTGTCCGCCGCACTCCAGATGCTGAAGAACGGGTCAACCGACACCAACGGCACAGCCGGCGGACGAAACGCCCCCGCCATCAGCGGCAACGCCGCCAGCAGGGAGCCAATGATCATCACTTTTCTCATGTTGTTCCTTTCGTTAAAATCAGTCGTCCACGAGACAGGACGGAAGAAATTCGGCAAACGCCTCACCCCGTGCCCGACGCGCGCGGATTTCCGTCGACGATTCACGCGTGCGGGGATAGGCGATGAACTGCACGAGCGTCTTCAGCGTCTCCCAGTCTTTCCAGCGCGGCAGACCTTCCACATTGTCTTCGCCGATGATCCAGTAGAACGCCGCCCCGGGGAAGCGCAAGCGCGCCGCGCGCACGGTGTCGATCGCATACGAGGGGCCGTCAGGACGCTTCAAGTCGATGTCCCACGCCTCGAACTTCGGATTCGTCCGACACACGCGCACAACGAAATCCCATCGCTCCGCCTCGGTGAAACCTCCCGCCAGATCCGCCGGGTTCTGTCCCGCCTTGAACGGATTCACCTTGGCCGGGATAAAGAGGACCCGATCCAAGGACCAGTCCGAAATCGCCTTTTCCGCGATGCCGACATGTCCCGCATGGATCGGGTTGAAGCTTCCGCCGAAGAGCGCGATTCTCACACGACTTTCCATTCGAGCGTCAAATCGATCGACCCTTGGCTGTGCGTGAGACAGCCCAGCGAAATCGCCGTCACGCCCGTCGCCGCCACTTCCTTCGCGCGATCAAGCGTAATGCCGCCGGAAGCCTCCGTTTTGGAAATGCCCTTGCAGAGCTTGACGCACTTCTTCATATCCGCGCAGGACATGTTGTCGAGCATGATCCATTCAGGCTTCGCCTTGAGCGCGCTTTCGCATTCGCGCAGGCTCTCGACCTCGATTTCGACCTCGAGTTTCGGGAACGCCTTGCGCGCCGCCAGCACGGCCTGATCAAGCTCGTCCGGATTGCCGCCCTTCCACAGACGGCGATGATTGTCCTTCATCAGAATGCGGTCGTACATGCCCATGCGGTGGTTGGTGCCGCCGCCACAGGTGACGGCGTACTTCTCGAACACGCGCAGCCCCGGCGTGGTCTTGCGGGTGTCGAGGATGAGCGTCCCCCACTTCCGCGTCGCATCCACGAACTTCTTCGTGAGCGTCGCCGTCGCACTCATGCGCTGCATGAAGTTGAGCGCCGTACGCTCGGCCGCCAGAATGGAACGCGCCTTGCCGCGGAACTGCAGAATCGTCTCCTGCGGCTGCACGAAGGAACCGTCCGGCTTGAGAATCTCGACCTTGACGGACTTGTCCACGGCCTTCAGCACCGCCGCCGCCACCGTTGCACCCGCCACCACGCACGGCACACGCGCATAGATTTCGCCCGTGGCCTTCGCCTTCGGGTCGACGAGCGCCTCACTCGTCGCATCGAGGCGACGGGTAAAACGAACGCTGGACGCGGACCCAAGATCCTCATCCAGCGCCAACAGAACGGCCGCGCGCGCGCGGGCCGACTTCATGATATCTGTCATGGCGATCCTGTTCCGCTTAGACTTCGCGGATCAGTTCCCAATTCATGTAAAGCAACCAGGTCACAACGCCCATCAGAGCAATCGAGACCAGGCACGCGACGAGCGCAATCGTCGCCGCCGTCTTGCCGACACCGTTCGGATCCTTCACCGGAGCGACATCGAGTTTAAAACGGTCCGCAATCGCCGCACGTCCCGCGGTCGGAGCCGGAGCGATCGTCTCAGGTTCTTGTGTCTTCTTAAGTTTCATAGCAACTCCTATTTTAGCAAAAAATCGGTTCGGGGGCAAGTAACCAAACGAAGCATCTTCAACGTGCGTCAACCTCGATTTCAACGCCGGTCACAAGATTGTCCGCCGCCGTCAGACGCACCGGCACCGCACGCACGAAACCCGGGAAGGTCTTCGTCGACTTGATGAAGACGACCACCGTGCCTTCGCCGCCCGCCGCCGTCCAGGCGGGTTCGAGCAGCAACTGCGCCGTACCGGAGACCTTGACGTCGTTCCACATGCCGGCGACAGCCACCGCGCCCTTGTCCTTGAACGTGAACTTGAATGCGGGCTGCCCCAGCGCATCGCCCGTCACCACGATCGCCTTCTTGACGACCGGCAGCACTTTCGCCTTGACGAGATCGGTCCGCTTCCACGCATTCTGCAACAGGCTCAGCACGAGCTGCGCCTCTTCGTCCGCCCCGTCGAAGCCGCGCGCCAGACTGATCGACAACCCTTCCTCCGCCGCCTGGAATGCCAGCGCATACGTGCCGAGCAGCACTTTGCCGTTCTTCAGCTCGACATCGGCCACGTAGTTCGTACGGCCGCCGTTCTCCTCGACACGCGCAAAGGACGGTGCCACCAGCGTGTAGGTCGCCTCCGGCGTGAGCACTTTGCCGGAAATCTTCCCCGCCTTCGAAACCGTGAGCGTAACCTGGCCATCCGCCGTGCCATCCGACGCCAGCCGCACACCGTTGAACGTGCCCTGCGCCCAGTCCGGCAACGCCACAACGGTAATCGCAGGCATCACCTGCGCCGTCGCGGCGGACGCGTTCTTGACCGCGATCGTCACATTGAATTCGCCCGCCTTCGTCGGCACGCCGACGATCTGCTGCGCCTTCATGTTCCACTTCACGCCCGACGGCAACCCCGAAACCTTTACCGTCGGCTTCGACGCGGAACCGAATGCCACCCCGAGGTTCGTGACCGCCACGCCCACAAACCACGTATCCGTCAGCTGCGCCGCCTCGGCACGGTCTGTACCCACATAGGCGATGTCGGTCACCGGGTCCGTCGCGGTCGACTTCTCGACGAAGCGCGCGAAAAGATAGGTGTTCTCGTTCACCTGCACCGAGTGACCCGCCTCGCGGAAGTCCTTGCCGTCCGTAAACGCGAACGGCGTGAGGAACGTGAGATCCGTGTACCAGCCCGCAAACACATAGCCCTTGAGCGGCGTCGCTTTCACCGAGCTCTTCTTGCCCACCGCCACGAGCACGCTCTTCGACACCGTACCCACGGTCTCGTCGCTCCAGGTCATCAACGCAGCCTTCCCCGCCGGCACGTCTTCGTCCAGTCGCTTCCAAACCGCCACCAGACTGTTCGTGGTCATCCCCTCGACGGCCTTGACGGAGATCGAGGTCTTGACAAGCGCACTCTCCTTAACCGCCGCCAGCGCCGTTTCACCCGCCGCATCCGACGCCGCCCAGGTCACAAACACGCTGCCGTTCGCCGGCGTCGCCTTCCAGGTGGCGCTCTTGCCCGCCGTGACGGCCTTCGGATACGTCACCTTGCCCGAAGCCGTCGGCATCTCGACATCTTTGATCGTGAGTACGCCCTTCGTCACCACGACCGTGCACGCCGGCTCCGTCGGCAACGCCGTGCAGACGAAATCGATCTCATACTCGCCCGGCGCTTCACCGGCCACACGTTCGCAACGGCCTTCCGGCAGCGCGAGGCCGGATACGGGATTCAGCACCTGCCAGGTGAAGGTCGGATCATCCGCGCCGAACGCCTTCTCCAACGAGGCGACAACGATCTGGAACGCCACCCCGCCAACCGCCGGCACGTCTTCCGCCGGCACTTCGACGGACGCCTCGAGCGGACTCGGCAGCGCGACTTCCGCCGGACCCTCCAATGTCACGCCTTCCTGCGGCAAATAGACGATCTTCGCCCCTTCCACGCCAAACGGCAACAGTACCTGGCCGTTCTCCACCACATTCGTCACGCCGTCGACCACGACCGCCGCCGTCGCCCCCGCCACCGACGGCACCACCACCGTCACCGCCGTCAGCACGGGTTCGCCCGGCACGTCTTCCGCCGGCACCTCCACGGCGCCCGTCACCGAACCCAGCGGAATCTCCTTCACCGCCGGCTCATAACCGGGTGCCGCTTGATAGACGACCGTCACGTCCGACCCGTACGGCACGTTGCACACGCCGTTCTCGACGACGTTCGTCACACCATCCGCCACAACCAAGGCCGTGTAGTTCGCGACGGACGGCACGGTCACGGCGAACTGCTGGCGCGTCGGTGCCGCCGGCACCTGTTCTGCCGGAACCGTCGTCTCCGCCGTCACCTTCCCCAGCGCAACTTCCTGGGTCGCTGGTTCGAATCCAGCCGCCGCCTGGTAGACGACCGTCACCGTCGCCCCGTAGGACACCACGCACGCGCCGTTCTCCACCGCGTTCGTCACGCCATCCGCCACCACGACCGCCGTGCAGTTTGCGACTTCGGGTACCGTCACCGTCAGCTGCTTCAACGTCGGCGCCTCCGGCACCTGATCTGCCGGAACCGTCGTCTCCGCCGTCACCTTCCCCAGCGCAACTTCCTGCGCCGCCGGTTCGTAGCCTTCCATCGCCTGGTAGACCACCGTCACCGTCGCCCCGTAGGACACCACGCACGCGCCGTTCTCCACTGCGTTCGTCACACCGTCCGCCACCACGACCGCCGTGCAGTTTGCGACTTCGGGCACCGTCACCGTCAACTGCTTCAACGTCGGCTCGGCCGGCACCTGCTCCGCCGGCACGCTCGTATCTTCCGTCACAACGCCAAGGTCGATTTCCACCGTCGCCGGCTCGTAGCCTTCCGCCGCCTGGTAGACCACCTTCACCGTCGAACCGGACGGCACTTCGCACGCGCCGTCGGTCAGGGTTTGCGGTGTACCCGCCACCACCACCGACGCCGTATAGTTCGCCACCGGCGGCACCGTCACCACCACATTGGTCACTTCAACCGCATCCGGCACCCAACGCACATTGTCCACCCAGGCATGACCCGCCGTCGGATCATCCACGACATACGAGAACGTCCACGTTAACGTGTTCGTCTCGCCCGGCTGCGCGTCGATGCGCAACGTCTCCTCGATCCAGCCCGGGTTGCTCGTCTGCTTGTCCATCGCCGCCGGCATTTCGCCACTGAAATTGCTGAAACGGTAGAACAGCGAGGAATTGCCCGCAATACCCCACAAGTAGGTCGAACCCTGCTGGAAATAGAGTCGTTCCGCCGTCTTCGACCAGATGTTCGCCGTTGTACCCGACGTCCAGGGCTTGGAAACCGACAGCGCCTTCCAGTTGAAGGTCAGCTGGCCTGGCCCCACCACCTTCGTCGTCATCTGGACCGTCCCCTCCACGACACCGGCATTCATGGTCGCACAGGCCGCCGACCCATTCTCGGCCGTCTCATCCTCGGCGAGGAGCCACTGCCCCGAACCGTTCGTCGCGGACGAATCGAAGTCCAGCTCGTTCGCATCCGTGGCGCGCGCCAGCGGATCGTCCTTCACCCAATGCGCCACAAGATTCGTCACCCCGGCCGAAAGCGGCGGTACCGTGTTCGTATTCGTCACGGCGTCTCCCGACGGCGTCCGCCACTCGTCAAAGACGAGTTTCGGCGTATGGTTCGTCACAGACGGGAAATCGCCATATTGTTCATCGACCGTCACGAGGATGTTCGACGTTGTCGGCCCCGTCTCCGCCACACCGAAGACGCCTCCGTTCGCATCGAGCGTGACATAATAGGATTCGGCTTTCCAGCGGGCGAACAACACCACGTCGTCTCCTGCCACCACCGTAAGATTGCCCACTTGCGCGCCATCGGCATACTCAACTTCTCCATCTGCTGTACGCGCCCAGCCGACAAACTCATAGCCATCCTTCTCAAAAGCACAGGCTGGCAGTTTCGCCGTAGCACCGTATGAAAGCGACAGCGGTTCCATCTCGCCCGTGGCCTTTTCATCATTGGCCGCAAATGAAACAGAATAACTAATCGGTGCCCATACGGCATACAATATGACGACTTCACCGTCTCGCAATCCCGCCAGGTTCTCATTCGACTCTGCCGCCCACACGACCGGTCCTGTCGCCGACTTCGCCCACCCCGCAAATGTATACCCGGAATTCGTAAATGTACAGGCCGACAAATTCTCCCCATCGTCGTAGGTGCGTAACATCTCCTGCATCGTACCGCTACCGCCATTCGGGAAAAATTGGACCGTATAGGCAAACGGTACCCAAACCGCATAAAGGTCGAGCACGCCATTTTCGCCAAATTCAAAATCCAGCGTCGAAACCGTCTCGTTCGCTCCCCATTCCGGAATGGGTGCCGTACGACTCCTCGCCCAGCCGCTGAACATATAGCCCGCACGAGAGTATTCCCCTTCCAGCGTCGTCGGCTCGCCATACGTAATGACGCGCGTCGAAGGGTATTCGCTGCTGTAGTTGTAGTTTCGATAATAGCAGATCGAATATTCTTTCGCCGACCAAAGGGCCACGAGCGTCAAAACCTCGTTCGTCGTCAGATTCTCCACTTCGGCGTTGTTACGATAGGTCACGCCGCTGACCGTATTCGACCAGCAGTCAAACACGTAATTAGCATGCGTAAAAGCGCACGGCGTCAACCGTTGCGCCTGATCGTAGACAAACTCCTGGTCCGCCATCGTCCCGCTGCCTTCGCCCGGCAGGAAGCGCACAGTATAGCGAATTGGCTCCCACGCAGCGGTAAAGGTCTGGTTCGTCAGCGTACGCACCGTTTCGGTGCCCTTCCATTCCCGTCCATCGGCCCACCAGCCTTTGAACGCGTAGCCCGCGCGTTGCGGCATCGGAAGCGTACCGTACGGCTGGTCGTAGGTCACGGTCAGATAAGAGGGCTCCACATTTCCGCCACGTGCATCGAAATTCAACGAGAACGTCATCGCCTCGTAAGTGAGATTCGTCACATACGTGGCCAACGCCACCGTACCGCCCGTCAGGGTCTGTGCGGTATAGAACGGCACAGCGGAGCCATTTGAAATCATCCCCGTCACCGACTCCTGGTCGCCGAAGGCTTCGGTGTAATAGTCGAACCGCGCATTCTTATAGCCCGGCTTGAGATTCACCTTCAACGCGACGGAATCGACAAGTCCGTTTGTCGAAAGGGCACCTTCGGCCGGCGTCCAGAGATTGGTTACTGTGAAACCATAGTCCGTGAGCTGCAATTCAAGGCTGTCAACTGCAAGGCCCATCTCGCCGAATGTCGGAAGATTGACAACATAGGACCCCTTTTCGCCAAAGGCCGTGCCGCCAACGAGCACGAACAGTGCCACCATCCACATCATCCGCTTTTTCATTTGAACCTCCCTTGTTCGTCGCAACCCTTCAAAAGGAAGCGCCCGGACGGGTCTCGTCCGGGCGGCGCCCCCTTCCCCGTCG
>JAZUGW010000078.1:0-2884 GCA_045641465.1 Kiritimatiellia bacterium
ACTTCCTGGAGAAAGAGGACCGCATGTTCGTTCGTGCCTCGCCCGCACAATCCCTTCCGTACAACCGTCGACGCTTGCGCCATCTGGCGTGCCTCTTCCTGCTGACGTACAGCCGGAGCCACCAGCGGATTGGAGGCCACCTCCCCGCCGGGGAACCAACGGAGATTCCACGTTCCCACCAGGAGGCTGGCGAACAAAACCACTGCTGTACAGAAAGAACCCATAGATTACCACGCGGCCGCACTGAGCGCGTCATTAAGCATCCGAAGTGCCGCGGCTTCACGATTGTGCCGACCCGCGCTACCCAACACGACGACAACGACGCGCTGTCCGTCCCGTGACGCCGTCAACGCAATCGACGACCCCGAAACCGCCGTGTAGCCGGTCTTGAGTCCGTCACACCCCTCCACCGGCTTCGCACAGCCGTCCTTGTCGTGGCTGCCCGGCAGGAAGTAGTTGTGCGTCGCGAGCGTGAGCGGCTTGCCCGAACCGTCCGTCACCGTATGGACGGCCGGCGACGTGTACTTGAGCGCACCGGGAATCCGGACAAGACGGCAGCAGAGCTTGGCAATGTCTTCCGCCGTCGACGTGTCAAAGCCCCGCTTCTCGTTTCGCGCCGGCGGCAGGCCGTTCGGCGACTGATAGGTCGTCGCCGTCATACCGAGTTCTTTCGCGCGGCGGTTCATCCGCGCAACGAACGCTTCGACCAATTCGCGTCCTTTGGTTCCTTCGGGAATCGGTCCCGTCTTTCCCTGCGCCGTCCAGGCGGCATGTTCGGCCAGCATCACCGCGCCGTCGTTCGCGCTCTTGATCATAATCGCGTAAAGCAGGTCCTCGAGCTTCATCGTCTCGTTCGGACGGATCCCGACGGAACTCGGTTCCATCGATGCCGCATACTGGCTGCCCCGCACGACGTCTGTCAACTTGTACTTGCCCGCCTGCAGATCCTCCAGCACAAGCAGGAACGTCATCAGCTTCGTCACGCTTGCGGGATAGGACGCACGAGAGGCGGACGAAGCCGACAGCACACGCCCCGTACGAGCCTCGACGGCGATTGCGCTCCGAAACGGCACCATCGGGCCCATCCCCACACTGGCGGACTTTCCCGTCTGCGGCGGCGGTGCCTTGCGCGCCGTCGCAGATGGCTTCGACGTCGCCTTCACGGTCTGCTTCGCAACCGATTTTGTAGAGGCCTTCGCCGTCGGCTTCGCAACAGAACCCGACGCGCGCGTCGCTTCGCCGATCAGCTCGCCGCGCTTGATCGGCGGCAGAGCCAAGACGAGTCCCGCCAGGAGCGTACTCGTCGCCAACACCAAGATTCTTCCGTGGATTCGCGTTCTCATCGGACCTCCGTGAGTTTGACGGCACTCATCATATTGATGTCCGTGGACGACGCCAGCGCCCACACGACACGCTTCTCCGGCGTCACTTCAAAGACGCCCGCACGCGAGGCGTCAGACGCCCCGTTCGCCCACGTGCCCACCACCAGATTGCCATTCGGCTGCAACGACAGCGCCGTGAAATTCGCAGCTCCCAAACCCGGCAGATCGTCCGGCTTGAGCGTCCACACCGCCTGACCGTCGGGCGCGTATTCGGTCAACCCCGTCACGTGCGACACCACGATGTTTCCGTTCGGACGCTTCACCGCATCGAACGTGAAACACGGTGTCTTCAGGCTCTTTACGCAGCACCCCTTCGCATCGTACTCGCGCACCATCGCCGCCTCGGCACACGAAACGAGGTAGGTCCCCTCGGCCGTCTTGTGCACACAGCGCAGCCGTCCATGCGCCGACGGTGTTTCGTTCTTCTCGTTGCGCACGTCGACCGGGAAACGGACGAGGACCTTCGCCGTCACGGGATCGAACTCCACGACCTCACACGTCGAATTCACACCGAACACGAGCGTCTTCTGCGCCGTTAGGTCAAAGCACAAAACGCCGCCACCCGTCACATCCTCAGGCCGCCACACAAGCTGCGGATTCGCCCACTTGTCGCTCACCGCCGGTACGCGATAGAGGGACCCATTCGAATAGTAGATGAAATTGCCCACCTGCTGGACGCAATGCACATTGCCGCAGCCACGCTTCTCCCATTGAAGGCCGCCACCCGGCAGAACGCACATCACGCGGTCCGTACCCGCCGCCAGCACTGGAACTGTCGGCGTACCGCACACGCGCAACGCCGCGGCGACAGGACGACGCACGAACTTCTCCGAGGGACCGAGGATCTGCACGGCTCGGCCGCCCGCGCCGTCGAACGCCTTACGCAAGTCGGCCCGTTCGTCCGCCGTCGGTTCCTGCGCAAGACGCCAGTAGTCGATCTCTTCGCTCTCGCCCGTTGCCACAAGCGCCTTCGCCTGCGCGAGCGTACCATATCCGCCCACCGCATGATGCGGCAGACGTTCACGCGACTGCGCGCCGGCCGCGCGAATCGCTTCCAATTCACTCGGCGGCAACACCGTCGTACATCCTGTCACAATCGCCATCAAAACAATCACACTCAAAGCTTTCATTCGACACCTCTTTCTCAACTTTCAACTCTCTAACTCTTCAACCCACAACCTTTAATCTTTAACCTTTAACTTTTAACCTTCCTACGCGTAGCTGTGCATGCCTGTGAAAAGCCGGGACAAGTTGATCCACGTCAAGGTCAGCACCACCATCACGGCACCCGCGATCAGGAAGGCCCGCTCCGCACGCGCCGAAAGACGCGGACGCAGATGGAAATACGCGGCATAGACCAGCCAGGTCGCAAGCGACCACATTTCCTTGGGGTCGAACTGCCACCAGTGTCCCCAACACACCTTCCCCCAGGCCGCACCGAGGACAAGGCCAAGCGTCAGCAGGAAGAATCCCGTCGCCACCGTACGCACCCCGACCCCCAG
>JAZUGW010000079.1:0-3909 GCA_045641465.1 Kiritimatiellia bacterium
ATCGGCTACGAGTGTTCGCCCTCACCGTTGAAATTGGCGAACATCTTCTTCAAGGACATCACAATCGCGCGCATGTCTCCGCGTAGCCGCAAGCCTACCGCCTATTGGGCGAACGCCATGCTCGAGATGCGGGCGACGAACGAAGGGCGCATCGAGGACGTCCATTTCGAGGACATTACGCTGCAGGCGGTTGACGATCCTAATTCCTATTTTCTGATCATGAAGTCGATGAAGCTCAACGACGACTACCATTGCGGCTATGCGCCGAAGACCGGCGGATATTTCGCGAACATCACCTTCAAGAACGTTCGGTTGCCGCATGGCCTCCGTTCTCACGTCTACTATTTCGAGCAGGATGCCGCGCACGCCTTCAAGCGTCCTGATCTTTCCGGCGTCACGGACATTCCACCGTCCCCGTCCCGGTAATCCTGGGCGCATCTGAGCAATTCCCCGCAATAAAATCACGGGGACTGTCCCCCGTAAGATCGTGGGGACAGTAGTCGTTGAAAAACTCAACAATTTCGCATTGTCAGACGGGTGCGGGTTTTGGTATACTATGCGCCCGTTCGGTCCAGTAACCGGAAAGCCCTGTGGAAATCAGGCACTGTCGCGCAGCCGTCATAGTCGGAATACGAGCTGGACCTTCATCTAACAAGTACCTCGCATGAGGGGAAAGAAGGAGTATGAGCAAACCGACTCGCGCGGTGTTTTTCGCCGCGTTTGCGTTGTCGGCGGCCTTGGGGGCTGCCGACGTGGTGACGTCCTTGGACGACATCCATTATTGGGTAGGCGAAGGGAACCAGCGTTGCGCTGTCGTCATTGATTGGGGTGCTTCGGGCAAGGCATTGGCTTGGGGCTATCGTTGGAACGGCACCTGCACGAATCTCTCCGAGGTCGTCAAGCGCATTGCGCACGACGATCCGCGGCTGGTGGTGGGCGTGCAGCAGATGACTGCTGACTATGAGGATTTCTATTTCTTCGGCTACGATGTGAACGACTGCCATCCCGCCTGGAATCTGCAGGCGGGAACCTGCAGCGATCCGCAGGCGCTCAAGGCGCGCGAGGCCGAGGACTTCAGTTTCTGGTGGGTGTTCTTCGGTCCTTTCGCGAGCGCCCTTTATCCCCCCGCAGGTCCCGACATGGCCTCGTCGTCCGCCGGGCAGATCATCCCGCAGGACGGCGACTGGTACTGTTTCCGCCACGACCAATGGACGCCGACCTATGCGCTCGCCGTACCCGAGGCGGCCGAGTCGCCCTACGGCTATCAGGTGGTGGCCTCGGCGACTTCCGCTTCAAGTACTTCCTTCAACCGGCCTGAAAATGTGCTGGGACGTCCCACGATCTACATGAGTGGGGCGTGGGGTGGTCCGGTGAACCCGTACAATCCCGCATGGATGGCAGGCGAGCTTTTCTCGCTTGAAAGCGACGGCGACGAAGACCTCGAGCCGGGCGAGCCGTATGGCCCGGGATATGTGACGATCAAGTTCGACCACCGGGTGATGGACGATCCGGCGAACCCCTATGGACTCGATCTCATCGTCTTCGGCAATGCGCTCGCAGTCGGAAATTCGACGGAATGGTATTCGCAGACAACGGACCCCTCCAAGGTGTCGTTCACCGGGAAGGGTGGTGGCGAGGAGGCCGTGGTGGAGGTGTCGCAGGATGGTACCACCTGGTATACATTCGCGAGCCCGTTTGCGGATTGCGCAATGCCGACGTTGGGTCTTGAGTACGATACGACGGCACCGGATGTGGCGCTTTTCAGCGGCAATTGCTGGTGGGGACGTGCCACGCAGGCGACGCGTCCGATGCGTCCGACGCTTGACTTCGCCGACTTCAAGGGGCACACCCTTGCGGAGGTCTGCCAGTACTACAACGGCAGCGCCGGCGGAACAGGCTATGATATCGGCGTCTTCGATCTGCCAAAGGATGCGAGCGGCCGCAAATGGATCCAGTATGTGCGGGTGCGTTCGCGCTATGCGGACGATCTCGGCGAAGGTGACAGCGGCTATACGGCGCCGGATATTGATGCCGTGGCCGATGTGGCTCCGGTTTCTGCGTACGAGCTGTGGGTCGAGCGGAACTATGCCGATTGGACGACGGCCTGGAAGCGTACGGTTACGGGGCCGGATGCCGTGGCCACGAATGGACGGACCAACGGCGAAAACTTCGTACTGGGACTGGCCGCAGACGAATCCCTGGGCGGTGCGGTGCCGGCGTTGATGTTGACAGGCGTGATGCCGGGTGAGGATGGAACACGCCTCGAAGTCCGTACGCGCCAGCCGTTTGCCACTCATGCGGGCTTCTTCGTCAAGGCGGCGACGGAACTCGCGGGCGCGGCGACGGACTGGGTGCCGGAATGGCCGACGGTGGAATCATCGGAATTCATGGATGGCAGTTATCGCACGGTTTTGAAGGTGTCGTCTGCCGGACACTTCTTCAAGCTCGCATGGGCGCTGGACGAATGACCGTTCGGGAGAAGTGCGGCTTCACCTTCATTGAACTCTTGATTATCCTGTGTTTCCTCTGCGTGGCCGCCGTCCTGTTGGCACCGTCCGCAGGAGAAGCACGGGAGTCGGCATTGAGTGCCGCCTGCAAGTCCAATCTGCACCAGCTGGCGTTTTTGTGTCAGACGTATGCGCTTCGTGAAGGGTACTTCCCATGGGGAATGATCGATCCTGCCACGCACGATGAGGCGTATTGGAAGGGAGAGGGCAATCAGCTGCTCTATCCGCAGGAGAATCCCCGCGCCCATGGGGTGGGGGCCTGGCGGGACTATCTGACGTTTTGCTGGGACTTCCGTCGTACCGTCCGTGACGATGTCGGTTGGAGGTGCGGAGAGATGTTTGGCGAACTTTCGGCGGGTTCGCTGGCGTGTTGTCCGAAGTGCCGTCAGGAACGGTCGGACAACTGGGATGGCAATCACATGACCGGTTACAACTACAACGTCTGTTTTCTAGGGCGGGTTGAGAACGACAAGGGAACGCGGCGTTATCCCACGCGTTATGACGCGGTGACATGTCCGGAGCGGGTGGTGGTGTTCGGCGACGGCGGCTATGCCGGCGGCCCGAATAAATTCATGCGTGCGCCGAAGCAGGACAAGTACTACGACAATTCGGCGGCCTCGCTCCGCAAGGGCGGCACTCAGGCCTTCCGGCATGGACGGGGTGCCAGGCGACATTGCAACATGGCGTTCCTTGACGGCCACGTGGAGGAGTTCCGCCGCCCGTTCAAGGCGGGCGGCACGCCGGGATGGGTCGATGAAGAGACGCACACGGCGTTCATCAGTTCGGGAAACGGCATCTACGGCCCACGAGGCTTCGGCGAGTCCGACGATGACGAACCATGACCCGCTGTTCGGCGCCACGAGCCACCCTGGTGGGGATAGGGGGCGGTGATTGTTCGATTGTTTGAGTTGCGCGTCCATTTTCCGTTTTCGTTCCGGGGAAGGAAGCCTCGCGCACATGGCTGGTTTCGGACATGGTGACGAACAACCTTGCGGGCGTGGTGCAGTTGCGTGACCGCGTGCGCTATGCCGAAAAGGGGTATTGCAAGGTGGCGGATATTTTCGATGTTTCAGGCATAAGTGTGGGCCGGTAGAATCCCTCTCACGGCACCTCCAGTCAGATTGCTCATCGCGTGCAGCAATCTTTCCGCACATAAAATCAATTTTACCCTTGCTCCTCCCCTCCGGCTTTGCTATACTCTTACCCGATGAACCGAAAAATCCAGAAACGCCTCCTCGCCGCCGGCCACGCCCTCGCCCCGCCCGCAGACGAACCGCCTGCGAAACCCTTCTTCGACTGGTTCGCGGAGGACGTGCTCGGCCTCGACTGGGAGGACTACCGCCGCGCCTTCTGGCGCCAGGCCTGCCGCACGGGCCACTCGATCGGCCGCACCCCGCGCACG
>JAZUGW010000080.1:0-2199 GCA_045641465.1 Kiritimatiellia bacterium
CCTAGGCGGATCGCCTCGTAGACGGCCTTTTCTTCGGCGGCTCGCCGTTGATAACGCTCCTCGCGCTGACGATGGGCTTCACAGGGTACAAATCCTTCCATGTCGGCACGCGGATTCGTCTTGAGCCGTTCTTGCCCCTTGACAAGAATCGCCAAGGCCTCCGCATAAGCGGGTTTGCCGCGAATCGGGTCGAGGATGCGCGAACAGGCGGGACGGTCGAAGTTGAGCTGCTCTAGTTGCTGGTGACGACGGTCGGCGTTGTTGTTGGCAATCCTCCGACCAGTCAACAGCTGCAACCGGTCGTGTTCCGCACAGGTGATCGGCATTCGCCCGCCGTAGCTCTCGGGCCAGGCACATTCGGAGCAGGGCCAGTAAGGCGTATTGAGGTCGATCCAAGCGATCACCTGGTCGCGTTCGTCTGCCGTCAGCACAACCCCGTGATGCTTCCCCTCAAGCGCCTTCAAAAGACGCGACGTCCGCGCTCCCCAGGAATACGCCGGCAACGTTTCGGCCGGACCATCCCCCGGGCACGCCACCAGACCTTTCGCGCAAAGATCAACGTAACTCGTGCAGAAATACGCCCCACGGTCGCCGCTGAGATTGAGCTTCTCCCCTGCGGGCTTACCGTAGTCGTGGCACTGGACGCAATGGCGCGTCAAAACGGGTTGCACCTCCCGTTGGAACGACAGGGTCTCCGGGATGCGCCCGCGATAGAGACCGCGCAGGTTGTAGGCACCGTCGAGCTTTGCCGGCGCTCGCGCAAACGCCACGGACCTCTTCTCCATCTTCGGCAAGTCACCCCCGCGGCTTTCGTGGCACCCCACGCAACCGTACGTCTCGCCCGGCTGCACGATCACACCAGATCGCATGGACTGCACCATCTTCCCGTCCGCATCAAGCGCCTGGAAGAAAACGAAGGTATTGCCCGGCACTTCAAAGTATGCACTTCCGTCTTCCGCCACTGGTACCGTACCCAGAACACGCTTACTGTCGTAGGCCCGCCAATTCATCACAGGAGCTGCATCGTTCCACCAGCTGCGCGGCACCGTCCACTGGCGTTTCTCCGGACTCTCCACCACGCGAAGCGCCTTGATCGAGCCGCGCGGCACGCCCTTCATGTGCGTACCCACATAGACATCCTGTACATAGAAGCGTCCCGGCGCCTTCACATCGTCGAAAGTACGCTGCACACTCGCCACGGGCGGACGCTTCGACGGTCGGATCGGCATAGGATCGTGGCAGCCGAGTCCATCGCGGTGGAACAATACTTCGTTCCCGTGCAGGTCGAGATAGACGAGCCCCATCTCCTCGCCGTGGCCAGTCTGGCGCGCACAGAGGAAGTGTTCATCGTCGAGCGGGAATGGATCCGCATACTTGCAGGGGAGTCGCACCGTGGCATCAAAGAACTGGCCTCTGAGCGAATTGTTGGAACTGCCGCGCACCTTGTTGCGGAACTCCGCCGGCCATGTGCGCAGCACAGGCTCCCTGCCGTCCACACCCTTTGTGCGGTCCACGATGCCGAGCGCCCCCCACGGGCGGTCGTGACAGCTGCTGAACACCGCAATCGCACGCGACGGGTCGGCGAGCGGACGCGCGTTCAGGAGCGCCCCGGGACAGGCCGTGTTGTTGCCCCAGAAGAGGGCGTGGCGTGTACCGTCGGCATTGCAGGTCCACAGCGCCTGCGCATCGGCAACGTTGCGGTCCACATATTCCCAGCGATCGTAGAGGATGCGTCCGTCGGCCAACACCACAGGATATTCCTCGAAGAGCGAGGACCTACCGATCTGGTGGATATTCGCGCCGTCCGCCTCCATGCGGAAGAGGTTCGCCATGATGCGACGGTTGCACATGCAGTATTTCGGCTCGCGCGTGGACGCAAAGACGATACCGCCGTCGGGGAGCCAGGCGGGCTGCACGTCGCTTACGTCCGCAGCGAACGTGAGCTGGCGTAGATCCGAACCGTCCACATTGACCGTGTAGATGTGGTAGTTTTCCGCCTGTCCGTTGCGCATCGCAAAGACGATGCGCCGTGCGTCGAAGTCGACTTCGGGATCGCGCACCGTGCGCTCGAGGATCTCGCCGACGATGTCGCGCGCGAGACCGGTCTTCGGATTGAGCGGCTTGAGCGCGCCTTGTGTCACGTACTTGTGCGTGTTGACTTCGCCGCACTGGAAGAGCGTGGCCGTGTTGTGGTGGTCG
>JAZUGW010000081.1:0-10379 GCA_045641465.1 Kiritimatiellia bacterium
CCGACCGAATCATCGTAGGCGAATGCCGCGGAGGCGAGGCGCTGGACATGCTCCAGGCCATGAACACCGGCCACGACGGTTCGCTTACGACCGTGCACGCGAACTCGCCGCGCGACGTCATCTCGCGTCTCGAAACGATGGTGCTGATGAGCGGAATGGAACTGCCCTCCCGAGCTATCCGCGAACAGATCGCCTCGGCCGTGGATATCATCATCCACGAATCGCGTCTCTCCGACGGATCCCGCAAGGTAGTGGCCATCTCCGAAGTGACCGGCATGGAAGGCCAGCAGATCGTCATGCAGGACATCTTCCAGTTCCGCCAGACGGGCATCGACGAACACGGCAAAGTGCTCGGGCAGTTCCGTCCGACCGGTGCCATTCCAACCTTCTACGAACACCTCAAGAGCCGCGGACTCCACCTCGACACGGCGATCTTCGACCCGAACAAGAATGTCGAAGTCCGTCTGGAAAAGGTGGGCGACTAACGCCTGATCAAGTCAGCAAGTCTTTGAGTTTGTGAGCGAATGATGAATGTCGAATTGATGATCAGCTGGGGCGCCGTCAGTGCCGTTGGACTCGCCTTCTTTGCTTTTGCGCTGCTCTTCGTCTCTGCCTTGCACGAAGGGACGGACAACTATGCCTCCGTCATGGGCAAAGAGACGAGCCAGCAGTTCGAAGACGTCTTCATGTTCGTCTCACCGCAGAAGATCGCCCAGCTTGGCCGTATCTCGGCCCTGATGGCCTTCTTCCTGTTCTTCATTCCGCTCTTTAGCTTCACGAACGCCCTCTCGACGATCGCCGGCATTGCGCTCGGTCTTTGTGCGGGCGCGTTCGTGTTCACGCTGCCGGGGCGCTATGTGCGAATTCTGCGTGATCGACGCCGTCTGAAATTCAATGAGCAGCTTGTGGAAGCGCTCGGTACGATGTCGAACGCCCTGCGCGCGGGCTTCTCCATCAATCAGGCCTTCGAGAGCGTCGTCGAAAACGGCGAAAAGCCGATCTCGCAGGAATTCAGCGTTCTCTTGCAGCAGATGCGCGTGGGTCTCAGTTTCGAGGACGCGCTGGCCTCACTCGACAAGCGCGTGCAGTCCGACGACCTGACGCTCGTGTGCACATCGATCGACATTGCACGCAAGACGGGCGGCAATCTGACGGAAATCTTCGACCGCATTTCAGAGACGATCCGCGGTCGTATGCGCATCGAACGTCGCGTGCGCACGCTAACGGCCCAGGGCCGTATGCAGGGCATCATCGTCTCCGCAATGCCGTTCGTTCTAGGGCTTGCGATGACCGTGTTGAAGCCGGATGTGATGAAACCCTTCCTCTTCTCGCTCAAAGGCGTGGCCTGCGTGAGTCTCTGCGTCGTACTGGTGACGATCGGCTGGCTCATCATCCGCAAGATCATCAAGATCGACGTCTAGTCGCGGATGCCGATGCAGAGCCGCGACTCCTCACGCACTTACTTCTGACCGAAGTCGGGTTCGCGGCGGCCCTCGAAATTCTTGCGCTGCCGTTTATGCTTCTTCGCGTTGGCGGGATGCACGAACTTCTTCTGCGGCTTTTCCTGTCCCCAGAAACGCGCCCCCGGATGGCGTTGATTGCCCTTCTTGTTGCGCTCTCCGCCGCGAATCCACGGGGCGGTCGGCAAGCCTTCTTTCTGCTTGCCCGTCTTCTGTTCGGCGAGCTGCGAATGGAACGGATGGTCGCGATCGACGGGAATCGTCTTGCGGATGAAACGCTCGACGGCCTTGAGCAGATTGCGCTCTTCCGGCGCGACGAAGGAAATCGCCGCGCCCGATTCGCCCGCGCGGGCCGTACGGCCGATACGATGCACGTAGCTTTCCGTCTCCACCGGAAGTTCCATGTTGACGACGAGATCGACATCCGGCACGTCGATGCCGCGGCTCGCGATGTCCGTCGCCACGAGAACGCGCAGCTTGCCGTCCTTGAAGGACTGCAGGGCCCGCGTCCGCTGGTTCTGCGTCTTATCCGAATGGATGGCCGCCACCGTGATGTCCTGCTGGCGCAGCTTGCGTTCCACGCGGTCCGCACCATGGCGCGTACGCGCGAAGACGATCACGCGGAACCACTCGTCATGGTTCTTCAGAAGATGGATGAGCAGGTTGTCCTTATTGCCCTTCTCGACGAGCATGCACTTCTGGTTGATCCGTTCGACCGTCGGGGCCTCGGGGCTGATCATCACCTGCATCGGGTCATACACGAGATCACCCGCAAGGCGCAGGATCTCCGGCGAAAGCGTGGCCGAGAAGAAGAGCGACTGGCGCAACTTGCCGTTCACGCCATTGCCCGTCGCACCAGGCGCGACCTTGTTCGGCGGCAATTTGGAAATGATGCGCTGGATGTCGGGCAGGAAGCCCATGTCGAGCATCCGGTCGGCTTCGTCGAGCACAAACATCTCGACCTGATCAAGATAGACCGCGCCCTGGGTCATCAAGTCGATGAGGCGTCCAGGCGTCGCGATCACCGTTTCCGCGCCGCGTTGCAGGGCCTTCACCTGCGGCCCCTGCGACACGCCGCCGAACACGACGGCGAACGGCTGGCCCGTGTACTTCGAATACTTCGCCACGTTCTCGGCCGTCTGGGCGGCGAGTTCGCGCGTCGGAGAAAGGACAAGTGCGCGCGGATGGCCTGGTACGACCTTCTGTCCTTCGGCCGACGCGAGCAAGCGGTTCAGGATCGGCAGCATGAAGGCCGCCGTCTTGCCGGTTCCCGTCTGGGCGCAGCCGATGAGATCGCGTCCCTCGAGCAGATACGGAATCGCCTTCTCCTGAATGGGCGTCGGCACCACATAGCCCGCATCGCCGATGGCATATTGCAGGCGCGTGTCGAGCTTGCCGAAGACATTCGCCTCGAACACGGCGGGCGGCGGGTCGGTCGGCAGCGGCGGGATCTTCGGGGCTGGAACCTTTTCCGCCAATCCGAAATGAGGATTGCGCCGAGGTCCCTGGCCTCCGTGGCCGTGCTTCTTGTGATGATGCGAAAACGCCGCTTTGCGTCCGCGGTTGAAATTGGGTCCGCCAATGGGATAACTGAATTCTTCTCTGCTCATAGGGCGTGTAGTATACCATATTATTGCGTGCATTTGGACATCAATTTTGATATAATGTCAAAGTCACTGCGAAAGGGAGCGCAGGTGAGACCGTAGGTTTTGATCGGGCGGAAATCGGTTGGCAGAAATCGAGGTATAAAAAATGAATTTGACACGTCGTACTTTTCTAGGCGGAATCGCTGCCGCTGCAGCCTGCCCTCGTGTGTTGGCATCGGCCAAGGCCGCTGTCGATCCCGAGCTCACCGTGCTTTTCAGCGATGTCCACGTCAATGGCGTGGCGGGTTCCAGCACCTATCAGCGCCAGAAGTTTTCGCGTGTCGTCGCCGATATCCTCAAGTTGGATCCGCTGCCCGCGCGGGCGATCTGCTTTGGCGACCTCGCCTACCTTTTCGGCCGCAAGGAGGACTACCTTCAGTCCGCACCGGGCCTCAAGCTTCTCGCCGACGCGGGTATTCAGGTGACGATCGGCATGGGCAACCATGACCGCCGTTCGACGTTCCTCGAAGTTCATCCCGGCTATGCGCAGACCACCAAGGTGCCGGGACGCATTGTCAGCGTCGTCGATGCGGGCCGCGTGGATTTCATCATGCTCGACGGGCTGCAGGGTACTGACGACCGCGAGTTCACCGACATGGGTCCGGGCAATGGACGCCTCGACGCCGCCCAGCAGGAGTGGCTGCAGAGCGTGCTCCCCAAGTGGAAGAAGCCCGTCTTTGTCTGCTCTCATTTCCCTGTCAACGAACTCGCCGTCGGTAATCAGAAGCTGGCCAATTTCCTGGGACAGTGTCCGGCCGTCGCGGGCTATCTCCACGGACACGACCACCGCTGGTACAAAACGCTTCCCATCGTGGACTGGAAACGCAACACCAGCCTCCGGACACTCTGCCTGCCTTCCACGGGACACTGGGGCGACATTGGCTTCGTCACCTTCCGGACGACGGCAGATCTGGCCCTCGCCTCGTTGCACCAGTCCGAATACTTCTTCCCGAATCCCGAACCCCAGCGTCCGGAAGACCGCCGGCTTTGGGACATCATCACCGCCGAGAATCAGCAGCAAACCTGTTCGTTCATCCTGCCCAAGCTCGGCTGATCCAATGCATTCCCACGGCATTCATTCCACACGTCCGCTCCTTGCTACCGCGGCCGTGCTGGTTGTTCTCGTCGGTTGCATGACGCCTGAGAAGGCCGTGCGCGAAGCCGATGAAACAGCCATCGCCCTCGCGACTGCAGCCTGGAAGGAACAGACCGGACTGACCAATTCGTTCAACATCGCGCGTCCTGCGGATGTGCTCACGCTGCGCATTGCGCTCGCGGCGCTGAAGCAGGGCGTCACGAATGCGGTCTTTCCTCGCATCGCGGGCGTGTCGCCTTTAGCGGCGACGACGAATGGACAGCTTCGACTCACGCTGACGGACGCCTTGCGTCTCGGTGCGCGCAACAATCGCCGTTACCAGTCGCTCAAGGAAAGCGTCTATCAGAACGCGCTCGCGCTCGACTCGCAGCGGTACGTCTTCGACAACACTTTCAGCGGCTTCATCCTCGGCACTCTCACGGGGTCGCCTGAAATCAACAAAGATGCGGGCGAAACGGGGGCCGGGTTCGCACGCAAGTTCGAGAATGGCGCCTCGATCGC
This sequence comes from Kiritimatiellia bacterium, assembly GCA_045641465.1. Lineage (GTDB taxonomy): Bacteria > Verrucomicrobiota > Kiritimatiellia > RFP12 > UBA1067 > RUG572. The sequence continues at coordinate 4,704 of JAZUGW010000081.1, forward strand.
CGGCAACATGGCGCTCGACGTCGCGAAGATGATCCGCGAAGACTGGCATTCGTTCGGCTGGACGGGCGATCTGACAGCCAGTCTTCCCCTTCTGCGAGGCTCGACACGTGAAATCGTACGCGAACCCCTCACGCAGGCCGAGCGCAATCTCGCCTATTCGATCCTGACGTTCGAACGCTATCGTCAGACCTTTGCCCTTTCGATCGTGCAGACCTACTACAACGTCTTGAAGGTCGCACAGAACCGCCGTAACTCCGACGACAACGAGAAACGTCTGAAGCTCAACTTCCAGCGTGCGGAAATGATGTTCAAGGCCGGACGAATGGACCGTATCCAAATGGACCAGGCCAAGACCGACTTGCTCTCGGCGCAGCAGACGATCATCTCCACCCAGAAAAGCTACGAGGACTCGCTCGACAGCTTCAAGATGACGCTGGGGTTCTCGCCGGAGGCTCCCATCGAACTCGACGACAGCGAACTGCGCCATCTGCAGGACCAGATGGAACAGCGGGCCGCCCAACAGCCGGATGCCCTGAGCGACTTCCCGGCGGAAAGCATCGCACTCACAACGGCCATCGACGAACGTTTCGACCTCGCGGTGACGCGTGGCGATCTGATGGACGCCGAACGGGCTGTAACCGTTTCGGCCGATGCCCTGCGTGCGGACCTCACTGTGGATGGCGGCGTGGGCTATGACGCGGGGAAGGACAGCCGACGGCACAACGTGGACGACGCCACGTCGACCTCGCTCAAGATCCGCCTTTCGGCACCGTGGGACCGCCGTCGCGAACGCAATGCCTATCGCCGCGCGCTCATCTCGCTCGCCCAAAGCGAACGTGCCTACGAAGAGGCCGAAGACAACGTCAAAAACGAGGTTCGGGCCGGCTACCGCGAACTCGTCGCCGCACGGGCGACCTATGCGAACGCTGTCGAATCATTCAAGGTCGCGCAGATGCGCGCCAAGTCCATCGAGCTCTTCATGCAGTCCGGACGAAGCTCCATGCGTGATATCCTCGAATCGGAAAGTTCGCTGCTGAACGCGCGTAACTCGCTTTGCTCGGCTGTCGTCTCGTGGCACATGAGCGATCTCAACCTGCGGAGCAAAATGGGCATCTTCAATGTGCTCCTCGACGGTTCGCTCGCACCGCATACGACGACGCCCACCCTTCTCGACCTCGTCAACTAACCTCGCACGCTTTACTGATCATGAAAATCACGAGAAAGAAAATCAAATGGGCGGTCGCGGCACTGCTTCTGCTCGGCGTCGCCTCGTTCTTCCTTTTCCGTTCAGGACGAAAGTCTGAAGAAGCCATACCGACCTTCGCGATTGCGGAAGGTCCGCTCACCATCGGCGTCACGTCCAACGGTTCAATCCAGAGCAAGGACAAGATCGTGCTCAAAAGCGAACTCGAGGGCAACAACACCGTCATCTGGGTCGTGGAAGAAGGCATCAACGTCAAGGCCGGCGACCTGTTGGTCGAATTCGACTCGGCCGCGCTGGTCGACAAACGCAACGAGCAGGAGATCACCGCCTCGACTGCCGAGGGCAATCTCACGATCGCCAAAGAAAAACTCGAAGTCACCAAGGGCGAATGCGACGCGAACCTGCTTGAATGCGAAGTGGCGCTTGACCTCGCCAACATCGCTAAGGAGAAGTACGAGAAAGGCGACTACCCGCAGACCGAGCGCGAATACAATTCCAGCATCGTCCTCGCGGACGAGGAACTCAAGCGCGCGGCGGAGAAGCTTGAATGGTCCCGTCGTCTCGCCAAAGAGGGCTTCCTCACGCGTACTGAACTGCAGGCCGACGAACTCTCCCTGCGTCAAAAGGAAATCGCACTTGAAACGGCCCAAACCAAGATGGACGTTCTCACGAACTACACCGTGCGCCAGCAGCGGGCCACGAACGACTCGGCGGTTCGCCGAGCCATCCGAGCGCTCAATCGTACGAAGTGGCAGAACAAATCGGTCATTCGCCAGGTCGAAACGGAAATCTTCCAGCGTACGCGTGAACGCGATCGTGCGACCAATCGCCTCGAGGAACTCAACTTTCAGATTTCGAAGTCCAAGATTTTCGCGCCCACGAATGGCGTGGTCCTGTATGCCTCGACCGTGCAGATCGCCCGTCGCCGCTGGTGGATGCATCCGTTGGCCGTCGGTGAAAATGTCGTGCAGCGTCAGGAGCTCATCTACATTCCGCTCGACGAGGGCATGATCGTCGAACTCATGGTGCCCGAGGCCTCGCTCAACAAAGTCGAAATGGGCATGACAGCCAAGATCAAAGTCGATGCCTTTCCCGATCGGATCTTCACGGGCAAGCTGACGAAGATCGGCATTCTGCCTGACGGACAAAGCGCCCAGCTGAATCCGGACCTCAAAATGTACAAGTGCGAACTCGAGTGCGATTTTGCCAATGTCTCGATCCGCCCAGGCATGAGTTGCGACATCGAACTCGTCAAACATTCGTACGACAACGTGCTCTACTGTCCGCTCCAATGCGTGACCCGCATTGACGGCACCCCGCATGTCTATGTGCAGGAGAACGGCAAATGGGTCCCCCGCAAGGTGGAGATCGGTCTCGACAACAACCGCATGATCCATCTCATCAGCGGCGTAAAGAAAGGCGAAGTCAGCATGATGGCGCCGCCGGTCAAAGAATCCAAGGAAGGCGAAAAAGCCGACGACAAACCGAAAGCCGGTCCCCCAGAGGGCAAGCGCCACCCAAACGGACCTCGGCGTCAAGGTCCGCGTCCCAAAGGCCACCAGGCAGAAGGCCAGCCTCCACGGCCTTGACGTGTGAAAGCGGCGAATCGTCCGTCGCAAAAACACCATAACCTCGGCGCAGACGAAGTTCAAGAACGCAACGCCCGCCCAAGCCATTGGGCGCGGCGTTTATTCTAGAATTGAGACGTCACGAACTTCCACATGTCACACCACATGTCGATCGCGAAGCCTTTGAGGACCGCCCAGCCGCAAACGGCGAATGAAACCACGAAACCGAATGCGAACGCACCAACGGGTTCGGATTCGCCGCCGAGTACAGACAGGCCTTGCAAATGCCGGCGGAAACTGAAGAACGCCAGACTCGCCAATAACGGGATGCACGGGATGATACCCAAAAGTGCGACACCCGTCCAAAAGAAGAGGATGATCACCCACAGCGACACGAAGATGATCGGCAGAAAGACACATGTATAGCTCACGGAAATCCCCGCCATCATCCCGCAAAGAATCCGCAAAAGCCAACTCTCGGCAAAGATGCCAAACATGCAGCTCAACCACAAGACGAGACCGCCCGCCGGAATGACGCCGACACAAAAACGCAAGAACGGCGTGGGCATGATATTGACAAAATATTTGGCAAGAACACCATTCGCCCGTTCCGCCATGAAAATAAACCAGGGGAGAAATATGGCACAAACAAACAGCCAAACCGCGCTCCAGCGCGAGAATTTCCATTCCACACGGGGGCTAATCACAAGCTACCTCTCCTTAGCACATCCAATCTTTTCAATTGCCGGTTTGTCCAGGTTGCGTGTCTCGGGATTGTAGTTGCAGCCGACCAGCCATACCGGACGCGAATCGTCTTTGTAGGCGATCGCTCCGGCCGGTGAGGGTATCCTTGAAGAGCTCGCGCCGCCCCTTGAATATCTCCAGCAGCGTGTCGATCATAAGCGACTTTCCGAAGCGCCGCGGACGCGACAGGAAGAACTGACTCGCGAGCGGATCGCGAATGAACTCCAGAAGTACATCGGTCTTGTCGACGTACACACCGTTGTTCACGATCAGGTTCTCAATGCCTGGATTATCTGTACAAATGCCCTTCATCGCCAAATATTATACCAAATCCCCCGCCCCCTAGCTACCCGCAAAGTATCTTTCAAGAGATGGAAGCTTCATATGGGATAAAATCATCCGCCGATTGCACATTCACGCGACGGATGGACTGAGAACGGGTGAAACGACCAAGAGCCGCCCTTCTTCAATCGCGGCCCGATATGCCTTCGGCACAGCGGGCAGTTCGTCACCCCCTCCCTGCGTCCATTCGCTGTTATGGGAGGGCTGTGCCCTAAGCCATTTCATCGTACGATGAGCACTGTGGCAAATCGGCTTTTCTGAAACGACACTCTCGCCTCGGCCGCCTCTGTACCGCTCATCCGCACCCACGCGAGGCGCCACGCGGTCAACGGCGGCGTCCCTTCAGGGAACACCCCGCTGGACGAAGGCTCGCCATCTTCGGAAACGACTTTCCAGGAGTCGACAGCCCCCCTACGCGCAGGGACGAAGGAAAGCCGAATCGGACCGGCAAGCACATTTTCGGAATGCAGTTCATTCCCGTTGCCATCCCGCACGACCATTCTGCCGCAGTCGATCGAAAAAACGAACGGAGCCTCGTCGTCGCCGAGCAACCCGTCGCCGTCGACGTCGGGGCCGAAGGCGATCTCTATGCGGTTCGAGGATGTCGCGGAAAAGCCAATGCCGCAGTCGAGCCACACGTTCCGCTCCGTGATGTCCGGCATCGGAAACGTCCGTTCCGCTTCCGTACTGAACGCCGCAGGGGCATTGGTCTGCGAAGCGACAACCAGTGCCGCGCCAAGAAGCAAATTCGCAAACATCATTCGTTCCCTCCGACGTTTATCCACCGAAGCGGCTGGCCAGAGGAAAGCAACTGATTCGTGATGGCAGTATACTTTTTCACCGTACGCGAACGGCATTCAGGTGACGCCAGAACGAATTTTGCATTTTCGAGACGGTTGGAACTATATTCGTATCCGCCAATTTGCGAAACGAACAATGTGTCCAAGGCATTTGCACCAATCACACCGCCTACGAATCGGTTCTTGTATAAATTTCGTACAGCGGCATCACGAGCGACAACCTCATTGTCATTGGAAGGAACCATAGACAACACCTTATCGGCATAACAGCAACAAGCCGTCACCCGCTCTTCTCTTGTATAACCCGCTCCATTCGTGATAATCGTCTCGACAAATTCCGTAGCCGAAGGCCCGACATCTCCCAAATCCACGCCAATCTCTATGGCCAGGTCGCGATGGACACAGTTGGGATTGAGTGCCGCGCGTCGAAGCAGGTGTACAGAATTCGTGTAGGAGAACCGCTTGCATGTACCGAATGCCATAAACACTTTCACCTTGTCATTGTCGGAGAAAGAAAGGCTATTGGTCGTGGTCAAGGTCTCCAGATACCAGTCAAAGGCCGCCCGACGTTCCGCAATGCTCCATCCCCCAACCCAGGTGTTGCCCCCCGGACGGCCGAGGAACCCCTCCCACGACTCCAAGACATTGTTCGGATCGGGATCGCGCCCCTCGGAAGCCCAGTTGTCATCGCTCGCCACGTTTGCAGTTCGCGTGAGGATGGCATCCACGTAACGCCTCTTTTCCGCGTCAGTATGCGAATAACCGACGCAGGACATGAAAACCAGCAAGACTACAATCGCCTTCATTCGCTACCTCCTTCGCCGATTGTCAGCTGCACGAGCGGTCGGCCCGAGGATAGCAGTTGATTGGTGATGGCAGTGAATTTACGTGTATTGGCCTCAATGCGATTCGGGTGCGTCAAGACGAATCTGGCAAATTCCAGTCGATTTGAGCTGAATTCATATCCGGCAAAACTTGACACGAAGAGAGTGTCCAGCATATTGACCCCAGCCACATC
>JAZUGW010000082.1:0-20183 GCA_045641465.1 Kiritimatiellia bacterium
CACGATCAACGCCGACGGTACCGGACTCAAGGCCCTCACCTCGGGCAAGTACGACGACATCGAACCCGCCTGGCTCCCCGACGGCGACATCATCTTCTGTTCGTCACGTTCCCGCCGCTGGGTCAACTGCTGGGTTACGCAGGTGGCCACCATCTTCCGCATGCAACCGGACGGGTCAGGCATCCGTCTGCTTTCCTCGAACATCGAAGAGGACAACACGCCGGTTCCGCTGCCCGACGGACGCATCCTCTACACGCGTTGGGAATACGTCGACCGCCAGCAGATGGCCTTCCACCATCTCTGGACGATGAATCCCGACGGTACGTCCCATCAAATCTACCAGGGCAACACCTATCCCGGCAACAGCGTCTATATCGATGCGAAACCCGTCCCCGGGTCCGACGAGGTCATCCTCATCGACTCCCCTGGGCACGGCCGGACCGAACATGGCGGCAACGTCAGCCTCCTCTCCGTCAAGAACGGTCCCGACGACCCCGCCAACGTCAAGCATCTCATCCGCGGGCGCCATTACGACCCTTGGGCGCTTTCACACGACCTGTTCATGTACTCGGCCGACGGGCGTTCCGTCGAACTCACGGACCGCACCGGACGCCGCCAGCTGCTCTTCGAGCTGCCGCCCGAATGGACCGGCCCCCAGCACAACGCCCAGCTCTTCGAACCGCGTCCGCTTTGCGCGCGACCGCGCGAACGCATCCTCGCGGACCGCACCAACTCCGCCCTGAAAACAGGCGAATTCTACCTCGAGAACGTTCTCGAAAGCCGTAGCATGGCCGGTGTCAAACCGGGGACGATCAAGCAGCTGCTCATCCTCGAACTTCTGCCGAAGCCCATCAACTTCCTGGGCGGAGCCCACGGCTTCGGCGGGATGGAGCCCTTCTCCCTCAGCGGTACTTTCTCCCTGCCGCGTCTGCTCGGCACCGTACCCGTCGAAGAAGACGGAAGTGCCTATTTCACCGCCCCGGCCTTGCGTTCGCTTTTCTTCATCGCCCTCGACGCCGACGGCCGCGCCGTCAAGCGCATGCAGAGCTTCACCCAGGTGATGCCAGGTGAAAAACTCGGATGCGTCGGATGCCATGAGCGGAAGACCTCGGGGACCGTCCGGCGCGCCGTTTCCGTCTCGAAGGCGCTTGCGCGGGGACCGTCGAAGATCGACCCTTCCGGCTGTCTCTTCGACGTGGCGGACTTCCCGCGTGACGTGCAGCCCGTGCTGGACCGCAGCTGCGTGAAATGCCACAATCCCGACACGCGCAGCGGCGGACTCGACCTCTGCGGCGACCGCAATCCCATGTTCTCGATGGGGTACTATGGACTCATCGCGTGGAACCAAGTGCTCGACGGACGCAATCTCGTCCAGAGCGATTGGCCGCCCTATGCGCGCGGCAGCGGCGGAAGCCCCCTGATGAAGAAAATCGACGGTTCGCACCACGGGGTGAAGGTGTGCGAACGCGACCGTCGTCTGCTGATGCAATGGCCCGACGCCTCCGCGCCCTACGCGGGCACCTATGCGGCCGGCGGGTGCGGCTACCTCGGCGGCGAAAAGTCGCTCAACTTCCACAACAACACCGCAGGCACGTCCGCCACGAAGGCGGCCGTCGCGGTGATGGCGCGTCGTTGCGACACCTGCCACAACCAGGCGGCCAACCGCCTGCCCCATTCACTCACGGACCACAACGGCCTCCAATTCCGCTGGCGGGGGGCGGGGCATTGGACGCTCGACCTCACGAACCCGCGCTATCGGCACTACCATCGCTATCTCGTCTTCGACCTCTCGCGTCCCGAAAAGTCGCTCTTCCTCAAGGCCGCGCTCGCGAAAGAAGCCGGCGGACTCGGCATCTGCCACACGAAGGACGGCAAGCCCGTCTTCACCTCGACAGACGATCCCGACTACAAAACGCTGCTCGCGATGATCGTCGAAGGCAAGGAACTGCTTGAGAAGGAGACGCGCTTCGACATGCCGAACTTCTGTCCCGCCCCCGAATACCTCCGCGAAATGATCCGCTTCGGCATCCTCCCCGAAAACTTCGATCCCAGTAAAACGCCGGTGAACGCCTACGATCTCGACCGCCGCTACTGGAACATCGACTGGACGACGATCGACTGATACCGCCGACTGTTGAGAATTGCGGCGCGTTCGGAGAACGCGCCCTACCACTACGACACAATCAAAAAAGGCACCTGCGATCTCCCGCAGGTGCCCTTCTTTTCGTAAGGTATTTTACTTACTTGGCTTCAGCCGCGACGATCTTCGCATCGACCGCGTTCTTCTGAACAGACGCGACGCCCGCGAGGCAGGCCTTCTGCGTCTCATAGGCTTCGCCGACGGCAATGATCTGGCCGTTCTTCGCCTTCAGGCGGAAACGCGTCTTGCCGGCCTTGTCCGTGTAGACCTCGAACTTCGGCATCGGAAGCTTTTCGAAATTCTCGACCGTCTGGTTCTCGACACCCGCGATCGGCGCGTTCTTCGCCACAGAGGCGATGCCGATCTTGGCGGAACGCAGGCTCTTGTAGACCTGCGACGTCGCGACGACCTGGCCATTCGTAGCCAGCAGGTTGAAAGACACACCCTTTTCAGTGGTCTTGACTTCGAACTTACCCATACTGATTCTCCTTCTTTTGACGAACCGCACTGACGGTACGTTTATTGTTTGCGCTTATTATAGATGAATTTCACGTCAGGTGCAAGAACCATTTTCATTTCCTGAATGAAAAGATGGATGCCGTTCCACAATCCGAATTCAAATTCACGCGCAGAGAGATTTGCAGGCGTCGAGGAAGAAGCGGATTTGTTCGTCCGTCACATCGGCATCGATGCCCACGCAGGAGATCGAAACGCCGCCGCCCGATGCGTCGCGTCCTCCGGTTATGAGATCGCGTACATCGGCGTAAACCTCGTCCGCCGTCACACCACGCAACCGCACGGGGCTGTACCGCGCATTCAGGAACACCGTCGGCAGCACGGCGCGAACGGCACGGATGTCGGACCCTGCGCCGACTTCTGCGAACGTCAGCTGCGGAATCTTCGCGTATCCATTCACGACATGTTCCATCGTCTTACCGCAGTGGTGGATGCCGAAATTCGGAAACGCCTGCGCGAGACGTTGGTCGTGTTCCAGAAGGAACTTCTCATAGATCTTGTTCGACACCATCTCGACCGAACAGTTCGACGTGAGATAGTTACCCGGCGCCACCTGCTCGACAATGCGCGTGACACCTCCGGAAACGTCCGATGATAGTGCGTAGAAGCGACGCCCCAGTTCCAACGAAATATCGGTGATTTTCGTCAGCAGCGTGCGCACGGCCTCCGGCGCGCTGTAGTAGGCCATCAGACCGTCGGACCCCATCAAGTCGAGCAGGATGTTCTGGATGCCCATCAAATTGACCTGCGCCTCGACATGTCCGTACTTCGTCTGCAGATAGTCGATCTGGCGCTGTGTTCGCGCCCACACCTCGCTGGTCGCCAGGTCGGGACATTCAACCTTCTCGATCGCCGCCTCGTCGAGTCCTGCGCACAAGACCTGCGGCGAATTGTCCGGCTCGTAGCGGATGCCACAACCGAAAAGCTCGGAATAGAGATAGCCGGCCGCGAGCAGGTCGGTTCCCAGAACCGGACGACGCGCGGGATTCTTTTCGCCGATGCCGTAGTCGCCGAAATGATCGTAGAGCGCACGCCGCATCTTGAGATCGCAGTCGAGGCGATACTCCGGCTCGTCAAAGAACTCCTGCACGAAGTCGATGCCGGCGTTCCTATGCCACCAGGACGGATGGAATGTAATATCGTAGGCGAATGCCATCTCTCAAATCCCTCAATCGTTCAACAAACAAGGGGGAGGCGTGCGACCACGTCTCCCCCGGTTCTGTCTCATTCAGAGATATCCTCTTCGCGGAACCTTAGAGTTCCTTGATGAAGATGTTCTTGAACTCGAGCGGGTCGCCGTGGCACTGGAGTTCGATCTGCTCGATCGGGAAGATCGGCAGCTTGCGATCCCAGTAGTTCTCAAGCGTGACGTTGTCGACGACCGTCTTGCCGTTGAGCTTGACCGTCACCTTCTCACCGACCATCTTGATGTAGAACGTATTCCAGCTGCCGATCAGGTTGTCGGCGATGCAGAGCGCCTTCGAGGGGTTCTTCTTGTTGTTGTAGAGACCGCCCGAACCGATGCGCCACTGGTTGTGCGCGTCCCAGATCTGGACCTGCGGCGAGCCGCGGAGATAGAGGCCCGAGTCGCCCGTCACCGACATCAGACGCCAGTCGACATACATCTCGAAGTCCTTGTAGTCCTTCTTCGTCGCGAGCGAATAGCCGCCGTTGAAGCCGTCGAAGAAGAGCGCACCGTCACGCACGTGCCAGTGGTCGGCCATCTGCTTGTCGGCGATCTTCTGCATCGCCGCGCGCTTCTCGGGCGTCGCCGCCTGACGGACCTTCGGGTTGTCGAACTTCTCGGCCGTCGTCACGCCCTTCCAGTTCTTCGCGAAGCAGGCCTCGGTACCGCAGAAGAGCGGCGTGAACCCTTCCGGGCACGCCTTCTTCGTGTCGCTGCCGACCTTGTAGTCCGCGCCGACTTCCTTGATGCGGATGTTACGCCACATCACCTTGTGCCCGTGGCCGAGCCAGCCGATGTGGCCCTTCTTGTTGTGCAGACCCGGATGCTTGCGGTGGTCGGGCGTATCGCCATTGCCCTTGTAGGTGTTGACGTCGAAGTCCGTCACGAGTTCACCGTTCAGGATCACCTGGATGCGGCTGCCGATCACGCGCACTTCCTCGAAGTTCCACATGCCCGGCTTGCGCACGTAGCTGCCCGAAAGGCAGCCGCTCGTGAAGTTCTTCTCCTTGCCCCAGATCTGCTTGCCCTTGAAGTTGTCACGCTTCACCGGGCATACGCCGTAGACCGACGCCGTGTACTGATAGGGTTTGAGCTTGTCCTTCTTCGCCTGGGAATCGTAATACGCGCTGCCACCGTCATCGAGCAGCTGCAGTTCGCACATGCCCCAGTAGGCCGCGTCCTTATTGATGTCCGTCATACGCAGACCGAGACCGTTGTTACCGTTCTCAGGCATGCAGAACTCGAAGCGGAGAATGAAGTTCTCGTACTGCTTCTCCGTGCAGAGATTGCCGCAGTCGCCCTTCACGCGCTTTTCCGGCAGGCACACCAGGTTGCCCTTTTCAACGCCGTAGGACTTCGACCCGATCCAGCCTGTCAGATCCTTGCCGTTGAACAGCGAGACAAACCCCTCTGCATCCGGCTCGGCACCGAACGCCAGGCACGCCGCAAACGCGGCCACACAGAGAATTCCAGTTTTCATTCAGTAGTTCCTTATTAGTTGGTTGAAAAACTTGCCACTATTATAGCACAAAAAATTAACGCGTGGCTAATAAATCCATGCTAGACTATTGGCGTCAAAAGGAAAACCAGATCATGAATCCGCTTGCCAAAATCCTCATCGTCGAAGATGACGCAACAATCCGCACCATTCTGCAGATGCTGCTCAAGGGTGCGGGATTCGCGCACGTACGCGTCACGACGCGCGGCGACGAAGGCCTCGACGCCATCCGGCGCGAACAGCCGCAACTCGTGCTGCTCGACCTCATGCTGCCCGGTCTCGACGGTCTCACGGTCTGTCGGCGTGTGCGCGAGGACCCCACGTTGGCCGATGTACGCATTCTCATGCTGACCGCGAAGAGCGAGGACGAAGACGTGGTCCGCGGACTCGAGCTCGGCGCGGACGACTATGTGACCAAGCCCTTCTCGCGCGAAGTTCTGCTCGCGCGCATCAACGTGCTTCTGCGGCGGAACGATCCGCTCGCGGCCGGACGCGATCTCGACGGTCTTCGCGTCGACACGCGGGCCAGCAGCGCCACGCTGAATGGCAACGTCCTTTCCCTGACCCGCGGCGAATTCCGCCTGCTGTCCTTGCTCGCGGCCCATCCGGGACGCGTCTATACGCGCGCCCAGATCATCGACGCCGTTCAGGACGAAGAGAAGTCCGTCACGGAGCGCACCGTCGACGTTCAGCTCGTCGGCCTGCGGAAAAAGCTCGGCGACTGGTCCGCCCACATCGAAACCATCCGCGGCGTCGGATACCGTGTGAAACCATGAAGAACGGCACCCATAAGCTGCTGGGATTCATTCCCTGTCTGCTCGCCGCGCTCGGTCTCGCCGCGTTCGTGTTCATTCTCCGCGCGGAAACGGCGGCCTATCAACGCGCCGTCGAAACTTGGGCGGAACGCGATCTCTCCGCCCGCACGCAGTTGGCCGCCGAAGCGATTCTGGACACGCTTGCAACCGGCGACTTCGCGCGTCTGCGCACCTTTGCCGACGCGCGCCGTGCCGACGGACTCCGCCTCACGGTGCTGACGCAGAACGGCGGCATGGTCTTCGATTCCGATTCGCGCGCTTCGGGCAGCCGCAGCGGGTGTCCAGAAGTCATCGCCGCCCGCGAAAAAGGCGTCGGTACCGCCTTGCGCGAATCCACCACCACGGGCGGACGGCACCTCTATTGCGCCCGCCGCGCGGGCGACGAGTTCCTCGTGCGTCTCGCCCTTCCCTATGAGATCGTCGTCGAACCGCTGCGTGCCAATCGCCCCGCCCTCGTCCTCGCCTCTCTCGTCGGCGCTTCGGGCATTCTACTTGTGCTGCTCTTCACCTTCCATCTCGTCGCACGGAACCGCGCGCTCGCCCGTGAACGCGACGCCCAGGCCCGCCTCTTGGAAGAGACCCGACGTCTGGCCGAATTCCGCCGGGACTTCATTGCCAACGTCTCGCACGAAATCAAGACGCCCCTGACCGGCATTCTCGGTGCCGTCGACTTGTTGAACGCCCCCGAGTCCGATGCGCTGCCGCGCGAGGACCGCCAGACGCTCCTCGGCATGCTGCGCCGTGAATCGACGCGACTCGACGCCCTTGCGCGCGACATCCTCGCGCTCGCACGCCTTGAGCAGGATTCCCGCGAGCAGTCGCTGACCCGTACGCCGACGGATCTTGCGGACATCTTGACCTCAGCCGCCGATCGGGTTCGTCCGCGCGCCGAAAAGGCCGGCATACGCCTCCTCGTCGAACCTGCGGACCCCCTGGTTCTTTCCTGCGACGCCCGCCTGGTCGAGCAGGCGCTCGTCAACCTCGCGGACAATGCCATCCGCCATTCGGGCTCGCCGGATGTCACCCTTGCGCTCACGCCGACGGACGACGGCGCCGCCTTCACCGTCACCGACCACGGCATCGGTATCGCCCCCGCCGATCAGGCCCGCCTTTTCGAACGGTTCTACCGCGTGGACAAATCGCATAATCGCGATGCCGGCGGAACTGGACTCGGACTCGCCATTGTCAAACACATCGCCCAAAGCCACGGCGGGGACGTCTCCGTCTCGTCGGAACCGGGCAAAGGCAGTACCTTTAAGCTCACACTCAAAAGAGAAAGGAACAAAGAATGAATAAAATCCAACTGACAGGTCTCACCCTCGCGGCGAGTCTGCTTGCGGGTCTTGTCGCCGTTGGCGCCGCCAACGAAAAGAAAGACCACTCGACGAAGATCGCCGAGAGTTCGGTGACGACAAACGACAACGGTTCCGTCTCGCGCGTGTTCGTCGAGAGCACGATCAGCACGAATGGCAACCTTGTTACGGAACATCGCCGTGAAACGCGTACAACGATGGATAACGACGGCAACGTGCTCGGCACCACCACCAGCGAATACGCCCAAAGCTACAACGTGGGCGACACCGGCTGGAAGCTGAATACGCAGCTGACCCCCGACAATGTGAAGCCCGTGAATACCGACACCTTCATGGGACTCAAGTTCGGCGACGTGCTCGGCGAAACGAACACCGTGCGTGAAGCCGGCGAACCTTCCCTTCTGCGCATCGCCTTCAAGCCGAAGAAACCGCTTGCCGGATTCGACGACTACTATGCGTATGTGACGCCGAAGACGCACAAGATCGCGAAGATCTGCGCCTGCGCGAAGAAGGCCGTCGAACCTGGCGGGAACTGGCAGCGCCACTACCTCATCGAAGCGCTTGAGAAGCGCTACAACACGTGGGCGCGTCCGTGCAGCTGGAGTCGTCCCTACTACGCCTTCCGCGTGGCCCCGGAACGGTGCGTGACCGTGTGCCTCGCCGGCGCGTCGGACACCTACCAGACCGTCATCAACGCCTGGGACGAAAACCTCGTCCGCCTCGCGGACGAAGAGGAAGAAGCCCTTCGCCGCGAAGCCCGCAAGGCCGCGCGCTCGCGCCGCGACCAGCAGGTCAAGGACGCCGCGAACGCGTTTTAACGCAAGTAGATGATGAAGTCGTGCGGGATGACGTACAAACCGTCAGCCCGCGCCTTCACGCGGAACTTCGACGTGACAGGCGTCATCGTCCACGCCTGCACGTTCGTCGGCAACTGGTTCCACGCGAGGATCTTCAAGTTGCTTGAGAGCGCACGTTCGCCGAGGTCGACGTTAACCACGGTGCCGGCGGCGAACGTCAATCCGCCACTCGTTGCGATATCCCAGGGTTCCGTCATGTCGCGCACATCGATGCCCGCCGCCGGACCCGACAGGACGACCGCCGGCAGATTCGTACTCGCCGGTTTGTATGTACCGTAGGCCGTGACGCCCTTGTTGCCCTGCGCGGTACCGCGCCACACGAGGTTCGAACATGTCACCGCCACGCCGTCGAAATTGACGATGCCGCCTTCCTTCGTTTCAAGAGACCAGTCGTTGCCGCGCATCGCGCTCTTGAGGAAGTGGAGCATGCCGTTCGTCACGCAGAGCGTACCCGTACCCGTGATCGTCGTATTCACCATCCAGAAATGCGCCTTCGTGTTGAGGGTCATCGTATAGGGCCCCAGGTCCAGACGCGTCTCGTTGTAGGCGGGGGCCAGCAATCCAAAGTCGCTCGTCGCCGACGCGCCACCCACATGTGAATCACCCGCAAGAATGATCTGCGGAATCTGCCCCGCGCCACTGCCGACAGACGTTGCAGAACGGTTGACAAGCGCTCCTGCCCAATCATCCTTGCTGCCATTCAACGAACCGGCAATGACAACCGTCGGATTGAAGTCCTTCACGCCGTTGAGATCGAACTGCGCCCCGGACTCGACAACGACCTTGAGATTCGCATTCGGATCTTCAGGTGTCACGAACTTGTAGTTGTTATTGTTGCCCGACGAGTTTTGTGCGGCATAGCGTCCCTTGCGCACCGTCACCGTGCTCTTCGACGTGCTGCGCGAACGATAATAGACCGACTTGTCTTTGCTGCCATCGATGATCACATCGCCGTCGCCATAATAGGGCGTGTCATCCACGATATCAGCTACGCGTGGTGCCGTATTGAAGAGCAGCGTACCATTGTTCGTCATCTCCCGGAAGCGGATGTGCCCCTGCGCTTCGAAGATGCCGTTCGTCTCGATGCGCAACACGGCATTCGTCGCCGCGAAACCGTCGGCCGCGCCACCACCGTTCTTCATCGCCCAAAGGAACTTGCCCTCATCGACCACAAAAGTACCCGTGCCGTTGACCTGCACGCTGTTCTTCGTCGCGACATAGAGGATATTCGTTCCCGTCTTCGTGAGCGTATTCGTGCCGAGGTTGATGGGCAGATGACCGTTATGACCGCCACGCACAAACCCCCAAATGTTGTCCACGCACAAGGTTGCGGGCGCCGACACCGTGAGCGACTGATATTGTGCCTTGCCGTCGTTCGAGACGCTTCCCGCCTTCGAATTGAAGATCGCGCCCGAGCGCTTGCCGTTCGCCAGCAGCACGCCGTCGCCGGCAACGGTCGGATTGTACTGGCTGTCGTAGCTGCCATTCGTGTCGAGCGCACCGCCCGCCTCGATCACGAGCGGCTTGCCCGTGTTGCCGAAGACCGAGCCATTGAGTCCGAACTGCACAAGCGCCCCGTCCTTGATGTACGTGCCACCGGTGTAGTTCTGCGTTTTGTTGACACGCACCTTGCCGCCGCAGTAGCTGACCTTGCCCGTACCGCTGATGACCGCGCCGAGACCCTGAATGTCTTCACCTGCGGCGACGATGCGCAGTTCGCTGTCGTCGTTCAACTGGATGTTCGTGCAAATCGTCGCCGGCAGCTCGATCGTCACCTTGGCATGCGGCGCAACGACAAGCGTACCGATGGTGAAGGTCGACGAGGCCCCCTCCTCCTGCGTGAGCACCAGGTCGCTACTCGACCGGATGGTCACCTGACGGTAGCTGCGGTAGGCGCTGATCACCGACGTGGCCTGAGGCAGAGTTCCGCTCGAAAGCGTCACGTCGCCATTGTCCGCCGGCACGGACGACGCACTCCAGCGCGCCGCATCATCGAGGTCGCCCGTCTCGCCGCCCGCTGTCCACGTCGCGTCCGTACCCGGCAACTCCGTCATCACAGGGCGTCCCACACCAAGTTCCGTTCCCGCCGCATCAAAGAAGCGAACCACACCGCCTTCCAGCACCGTCGCCGTCGTCGTGTAGCCCGACCTCTTCACGAGATCGGTCACCACAATGTTCAGGGTGCCACCCGCGCCGATGGCCACATCGTCCTCGTTCGCCGCATTGGCATCAACCTTCAACGTTCCTTCCGTCAGCACGAATCCGCCTGCCGTACCCTTGCCGTTCATCGAAAAGGTGGCAGGCTCCGTGCCGCGCACCTTGACCGGTATCGCCGCGTTGGCCGCATTCGTGATGGTCACAGTGTTGGGAATCGTCACGGCATTGGCGAGCACGAGTGTTCCGTTTTCCGCCAAGGTGATGACACCGGTTCCGCCCACATTGCCACCCAGGAACAGTGAATCCGGCTGCGAAAGATAGTTGAGCTTGCTGAACGAGAATCCCGTCGGGAACGACTGTTCACCCACGAACGCCACCGTCTTGCACGGAACCGAGACGGGCGTGTTGTTGAACGGGAACACGCCATTCACGTCACCGGCGAACGTCAGCGTCGAGGCCGCATTCGGGTTGAGGTTCGCCGTCGCGCCATCGATCACCGGCGAGAAGTCCGCAAACGTGATATTGCCCGACGTGCCGCGCAGATTCCACATCTCGGCTGTCGGCGCCGCGACCACGTTCGCCGCCGCAAAAGTCACACTGGATCCTGAAGACGATGTCAGAATGAAGCTGTGCACATTCACCGGCACGTCGAAGGTCAGCGTCGCATTCGGCACCGTGGCGTTGATCGTCACGTCGAGGGTGTCGTCGTCCACGGGCGACGGACTCCCCGTAAGTTCACTCCAGGTCTTCGAACCGTCCAGCACATACGTACGCGAAGAGGCATAGGTCGCCGTCAGCGAGGCCGCGCCGTAGTTGCCCGCGATGATCGTACCCGGTTGGTTTTCGATAATATCGTCGCTCACAAACGTTCCATCGGGTTTCAGGAACGGATCGCCGAGTCCAGCGCCGGATGTCGCAACCGTACGATAGGCGGCCTTGACCGTCTGCGCGTAGACGCCGCCGGATCCATTCGTCAATTCCACGACAGCGCACTTGAGATACCTGTCGTCAAGCGCCTGCAGCTCAAGCCGGATCTTCGTCGCTACGCCACCTTCATAGGTGACATACTTGTTCTGCATCGGGTGGCGCGTATAGGCGCGGTTCACCGAAGGACCCAGGATGATGCCCGTAAAATTGTAATCCTTGATGTCGTCCACCGTGAGCGTCGTTCCACCCGCCGGATTCGCAAAGGCGATGGCAGGTGCATTCGTCGGGACGAGCGTGAGCGCACTGAGTCCGTAAAGGGTATAGGAACCATTTCCTGAATTGTTCTGAAGAGACACCGTACCGTCAGATCCGATCGCGATGAAATCACGTGTCGGCACAAGATTGGCATCGGTCGTCGAAAAGTAAGGACCGAAAATCCGCTCGGACCACACGCCATCCTCCCGCTGGGTCAGCTTCACAGAAACGCCTTTAATGTAGGAATCAGTCGCACTCCTGTAGTCGAGCTTCTGCACCGTGACAACCAGGAACTGAAGTTTACCGTTCTCATCCGTGTAATCATGTGTGAAGTAGCTGAGCGCGTGGCCTACTTGGTTGAGGTTCCGCTCGTTGCCGCAGAACGTCAAATTGCGGATTCCTTCAAGCGTGGCACCTGCGAAGGCCAGCTGCGGTGTCGCCGTCACCTGCGGACGGTCAATGTAGTTCATATCCACATCCGCACCACCGGTGACATAGCCCGGCATGACATATTCCCGTAGCTCCGCCGCACCGAACGAAGCACCGATCACGCCCATCAGGGCAACCGCAAACAAGGATATCTTTTTCATTTAAAACACACCCTTTCCTTCAGGTTAGGACATCATTTTAGCAAATTTTCCGTTTAAGCTCAAGAACCTCCGCCTAGAAGACATAGAGGACGCACTGCGTAGCGCGCACATAGAGTCCGTCGGCACGGGCTTCGAGGCGGAAACGACGCGACGCCGATGCGAAGTTCCAGGCCGTGACCTGAGTCGGCAGCGATGTCCAGGCGAGCAGTCTTTCACCATCTCTCATCAGGCGCGAACCGACAACAATGCGCATACGCGTATCAGGGGCGAATGTCACCCGCGCCGCATCGAGATCGAAAGCCGTCGTCTGAGAGGACAGATCGAGTCCTGCCCCCGGACCCGCCAACTCGACCTGCGGCAACGTACCCCCGTACGGCGCATACACGCCCCAGGCCGTCACCGTCCCCGTACCGGACGCCACGCCGCGCCAGACAAGATTGGAACACGACAGCGACGCATTGAACGCAACCTGACCGGACGGCTGAGTCTCCAGCGTCCAGTCCTCTCCCCGCGTCGCATCGTGCCAGATGTTCAACGTTCCCCCGCGTACGGACAAAGTTCCCGGCCCCACCACACTCGTATTCGCCAACCAGAAATTACCCTTCGTGTAAAGATCCATCGTGTGACCGTTCAATTCCAGTTGCGTCGCACCATAGGCCGGCGCGAGCAGTCCGAAGTCCGCCAGACCGCCCACCTGTGCATCGGCGGACAGGATGAGCTGTACCGTCTGCGCGGCGGAACCTCCCACCACCCCGCCGCGATTGCAGAACGCCCCGCGGTCGAAGTCCGTCCCGCCCTCGAGCGATCCCGCGATCTGGACCGACGCATTGAAATCGTTCTTGCCGTTCACGTCGTACTGCGCACCAGGTGCCACCGTGATCTTGATGTTGGCATCCGGCATCTGCGGCGTCACAAAATGATAGCTCGTGTTGTTCGAACTCCTCTCGTTGAGCGCCAGGCGCCCCGACTGGACGTAGATGGCGCTCGTCGACAGACTCGAAAGGTTCACATACGCCGTAAAGCCCGCGCCTTCCTTGTACACCCGCCCCGTACCCGAGTAGGCGCCCGCAAAGGTCAGATCGCGCCCAAGCGTCTGCAGATTGACTCGTCCGTTGTTGACGATCTGCCTGAACCGGACGGACCCCTCCGTTTCAAAGATGCCGTCGGGGTCGATCTGCAGCACGGCCGAGTCGCCCGTGAACTGCGCGGTGGACACGCTTCCTTCCGGACGCGTCCAGTTCATCAGCCCCTGGACAACCTCGAGCGTCCCCCCTCCCGACACGGTGACGCCCTGTTCCGTCGCAAGGGTCAGCGTTTCCGTACCGGTCTTCTTGAAGACGCTCGCCGCCACGTCAAACGCCAGCGCACCGACGCGAAGTCCGCCTTCCAGTCCTTCACCGGGCTCGAACGACATCCCCCAGCCGCCCGACGAAAGGAACTTCAGTTCCGACGCGATCACCGGCACGTCGAATGTCAGTGTCGGATTGTCGGCGACGACTTTCACCTGTACCGCATTCGTGCTTCCCTGAACCTCCTCGACACCATTCGTCAGTTCGGTCCACGTCTGCGTCGCGTCAAGAAGGAGCGCCCGATTACGCCGCGCCACGAGTCCCGCCGCACCGTAGCCGGACGCGAGAATCGACTCGCATGGCGTGTTGGCGGCAATGTCTGAAAAAGCCCACGAACCATCCGCCGTGAGAAACGGCACACCGAGCGCGACGCCCGCCGTCGACAGATTCCGATAGCCGGCCTTCACCGTCTGCGCCCATACGCCCCCCGTACCGTTCGTGAGCTCCACGACCGCACACTTCAGATATTTATCGTCGACCGCCTGCAATTCAAGGCGGATCTTCGTGGCCTTACCGTCGGGTCCGAGGATGACGACAGGGTTCTGCATCGGGAAAGACGAAAAATGGTAGTTGACCGACAACCCCACCATAACGCCTTCGAACGAATAGTCTTTGATATCGTCGACGGTCAGCGTACTGCCGCCCGCAGGATTTGCGAACACCAATACAGGATTGGTCGGCGACACGAACTGAAGCGCGAAAAGGCTCCGCATCGAATAGGACAGCAAGCCCGTGTAATTCTGAAAGGAAATCGTGCCGTCATTCGCAACGGAAACGAAATCGCGTGTGGCAACCAAGCTCTCGTCCGTCGTCGTCAAATACGGACTCGTCCCGTCCGCCCGCACCAGCTGCGCGTAGACGCCGTCGTCGCCCTGCGTAAGCTTGACCGCGACAGACTTGATGTGACAGTCGGAAATGCTTCGATAGTCGCGCTTCTGTACGCACACGACGAGGAACTGAAGCACGCCGTTCGCATCGCGGTAGGGATGCGTAAAATAACTGAGCGCATCACCCGCCTGGTTGATGCCGAACAGATAGCCGCCGAATGTCGCGGACTCGATCTCGGCGAGCGTCGCCCCCGCGAAGACCTTTTCGCGCACGGTGGAAACGACGGGACGCTCGGTCCGGAGCAGATGGTTCTCCGCACCGCCGGCCACATAGTGCGGGGACGAATAAACCTCCCGTTCGGCCGCACCGAAGGCGACACCGCCGAATGCCCAGAGGCCGTAGATCAACCAGTTTCTTATCCGCTTCATCCCATCCTCCCCACCCGAATTCCGATCAACCGATCACTCGAATCGAACCGTATAGTCAAGTGTTCCCGATTCGGGAACAAGTAATTGGAAATACACCAACGTGAAGCCGGGATTCGGCGATTCGTCCAAGCCGGCGGCCCCTTCCAGCGCTTCGGTCGTCCAACGCGCCCAACGGTCCGAAGCCGTGATCTTCATCTCGACGTCCTCGCCGTCCGGACCGCGCTGCACGAGCACGAGCTCGTTCTTCTCGTTCGACTTCACACGGGCCGGCGTCACCATCTGCCACCGCAGCACCGTCCCCTTCGTGACACCGGCGAGATGGTCCTGCAGGAAATAGCCGCCGCCTGGCACAAGCGTCCCCGTCCGCGTCGCCTCTGCCACACCCGGATAGAGTCCCTTCACATCCATCACGGCCTTCGCCACCGGCGCATTCGTGAAAGAGACGAACAACGCACTCCCGCCCACATACTGCTGGCCGCCATTGAGACGGAAGATGTTGTGACTCGCCGCGCCGAGACGGAAAATCTTCCAACGGTCGGAATTCTGCGACATGTCCCAGAGGTTGCGTTCGGACGCCTCCATCCGATGATAGTCTTCGCTGCCCAAGTCGCTCGCCCAGCGCACGCCCTTCGCATCCAGCACGAACGAACCGCCGTCCATGTGTCCATGCGGCGACGAGGGCGATCCGCCCTTCAGGCCGACAAACCAGTCCAACTTGTCCCACCCCGACCGCTGCACGGCAATCGGCACGCGTCCGGGAATCAGACGGCAAAGCGGCAATTCCGCCGACGGACTTTTCTTCGCCGGCGGCTCCAGCCACAGGAGCGTCAGCGGCATCAACCGATTCAACACGCGCCGCGGCGTCGGATGCGGCGGGGTACGGTCTTTGCAGTATGCCCGATAGAGCGGCAGCTCCCACCGTACGAGCGTGTCGGCGCGATCGAAACGCCGCGCCAGCCAGAAGCTCGCCATTTCCGGGGCGCGCATCGACAGTTTCTTCTGATCCGGCAGCACCGAGGCATCGGCGTAATTGAAGAGACGTCCCGTCGGACCCGTGACGCTATCCAGATAGTCCGCACTTTCACGGAATCCCCGCAGATTCGCCAATCCGAAATCCGTTCCCAGCGCCTTCGTAAAGGCCTCAAGTGCAACGACGTTGAAGGACATCGCATACGGCCAGTACGCGGCCGGGCCTTCGGGGAAACCGCCCGCCGGCGCAAAGGCCTGCATCGGACGCGGCAAGGCCGTCGCGGCCCGCACAAGGATCTTCTCGGCGAGCGCCGGTTCCTCGTCCATCAAGGCGATCGCACCTGCCACAAGACCTGCGTGGCAGACTTGTCCCCAATTGTTGGCGGCGTTCACCCAGCCGCCCGTCTTCGGCGTACCATTCGGCTCGCGCAGACCGTTTTTCAGCAGCCCCTTGCGCAGGGTCGTTCGTTGCTCGACCGTGAGCACGTCGTAGAGCCAGTCATAGGCCAACGCAACCGCCAGCGTCATTTCGGCCGTATCGAGAAAATGGTCCGGATTCCAATCGCGGAACGCGCAGACCGCTTCGGCCTCTTCGATCGCCCGCCGCACGAAACGGTCATTGTCCGTCAGGCGATAGGCAAACGCCAGCGTCAGAATCCGGGACAACGCACGTTGCGAAACCGTAAGCAGACGGCGGCCTTCCAAACGGCGAATCGGCAGCGGGAAAGAACGCATCTCGCCCGCATCGAACAGCAGACGTTCACAACCGAGCCGCACCAGTTCGTTCGTCGAAGCGCGCAGGCGCGCAAAGTCGTCCGCCGTCGCCAACAGGCGCGGATGCGGTTTCGGCTTTTGCAGCGCTTCACGAACTTCAAGCTGAACATAGCCTGCCCAGCCCGTCTCCGAATCCGCGCCGTCTGTGCTGGGTGAAAAGAGAAATGCGGCAACCAGGACCGCGAACGTGATTGGCCACCGCATCTTCATTTTCATCCCTCCGCTGAATTGAGTTAAACGAGATCCTTGAGCGCCGCCACCCGATCGGTCTTCTCCCACGGGAAACCCGCTCGGCCGAAGTGGCCGTAATTCGATGTCTCGCGGTAGCTCCAGCCTTTCGGCTTGGCGAGTCCGAGATCAGCGATCAGCGCGTACGGACGGAAATCGAACACCTTGCCCGAGAGGATGATCTTCTCAAGCCGTTCGTTCGTGACGCCGTGGTTCGTACCGAAGGTCTTCACGCAGACGGAGACCGGCTTGTCCACGCCGATCGCGTATGCGACCTGAATCTGGCAGCGGTCCGCAAGGCCGGCCGCCACAATGTTCTTCGCCGCGTAGCGCGCGTAGTAGGCCGCGCTGCGGTCGACCTTCGAGGGGTCCTTTCCGCTGAACGCGCCGCCGCCGTGCGCCGCCATGCCGCCGTAAGTGTCGACGATGATCTTGCGCCCCGTGAGGCCGCTGTCGCCGGTCGGACCGCCCACCACGAACTTGCCCGTGGGATTGATGTAGAACTTGGTGCGGTTGGTCAGAAGTCCCGTCTTCGCCAGCATCGTGCGGGCGATCTCCTCGAGTTCCGCGTAGCACTTCTTGTTGGCGCCGTCTTCGGTCGTCTGGTGCGACAGCACCACGGTCTCGATCGACACCGGCTTGCCGTTTTCGTAGGCGACCGAAAGCTGGCTCTTCGAGTCCGGACGCAGATAGGCGATCTTGCCCGTCTTGCGCAGCTTCGTGAACAGCTGCAGCAGGTCGTGCGAATAGACGATCGGCGCCGGCATCAGCGACTTCGTCTCGTTCGTCGCATAGCCGAACATCATGCCCTGATCGCCCGCGCCCTGCTTTTCGGCCTTCGCGCGATTGACGCCCTGCGCGATGTCGGGACTCTGTCCGTGCAGCGCGCTCACATAGTTGAACGTATCCCAGCTGAAGCCTTCCGCCGGACGATCGTAGCCGATGTCCTTCACCACCGCGCGTGCGATGGCCTGCGGATTGATCTTCTCGAAACCACAAGCCGTGATTTCGCCCATGTTCACCACGAGATTCGGACCCACCATCGTCTCACAGCCCACATGGGCATGGGAATCGCCCGCCAGGCAGGCATCAAGGATGGCATCGCTGATCTGGTCGGCGACTTTGTCGGGATGACCTTCGGAGACAGACTCCGAAGTAAAGACATGCCGTGAGGCAAGCTTTGTCGTACTCATCTTCTTTTCTCTCTTTCTTCGTACTTGCGAAGCGCATCTGGGAGGAAACCCCTACCACCGCGGCGTATTCTGCTCGGTTGGCGCGGACGCAACAGGCGTCCGCTTCCTGATGCTTGAAATCTTACAATGCAGCACGATCGGCCAAGGCCGAGACGAACAGGGCCTTGATCGTATGCATGCGGTTTTCGCTCTCGTCGAACACCTTCGAATACTTCGACTCGAACACTTCGTCCGTCACCTCGAGCGCGCCGCTCTCCTTCGTGACCTCGGTGTTGAAATCGTGGAATGCCGGCAGGCAGTGCAGGAACATGAGCTTGCCGTCCAGATTGCCCGTAGCCTTCATCAAATCCATATTGATCTGATAGGGACGCAGCATCTTGATGCGCTCGGCCGTCTTCGCCTCTTCGCCCATCGACACCCACACGTCGGTATAGAGCACGTTCGCGCCCTTCACGCCCTTCACCGGGTCGTCGAACACACGAATGTCCACACCGTTGCGCTTCGCGACCTCTTCGGCCTCGGCGAGCACCTTCTCATCCGGCCAAAGTTCCTTCGGCGTGCAGCACACATAACGCACACCCGCCTTCGCGCAGCCCATCATCAGCGAATTCGCCACGTTGTTGCGTCCATCGCCCACGTATGCGACCGTGCAGTCCTTGAGCGAACCGAACGTCTCGCGAATCGTGAGCAGGTCGGCGAGAATCTGCGTCGGATGGTAGTCGTCGGTGAGACCGTTCCACACCGGCACGCCGCTCCACTTCGCCAGCTCTTCGACCGTCGACTGCTTGAAACCGCGGAAGAGAATGCCGTCGTAGATGCGCCCCAGCACGCGCGCCGTATCCTTGACGCTCTCCTTCTTGCCGAAATGGATGTCGGGACGCGTCAGATACTCCGCTCCGCCGCCTTCGTCGCGCGCGGCGATGATGGACGAGTTGCGCGTACGCGTGGACGACTTCTCGAAAATCAGCGCAATGTTCTTACGATGCAGCAAGTCCCCCCGCACACCGGCCTTGCGACGCGCCTTGAGCTGCGCCGCGAGGTCGACAAGGTTCAACATCTCTTCATCCGTAAACGAAGTCATCCGCAGGAGCGAGCGCCCCTTCAATTCAGGCATCCAATTCAACATATCTTCTTTCCTTAACTCTTTAACCCTTCAACTCTGCCACCCATTAAACTTTAACCTTTAATCTTTAACCTTTAACCCTCAGAAGAGTCCGTGCACATGTCCCGTCTCGACGTCGACGTCGATCCGACGGTAGGCCGGCGACGCCGAGGTTCCCGGCATCAGCTTGATCTCGCCCGCGACCGGCACGATGAGCCCCGCGCCCTGATAGATGAGCACGTCCTTGACCGGCATGCGCCAGCCCTTCGGACGCCCCAGGAGATTCGGATCGTGCGAAAGCGAGTATTGCGTCTTGGCGACGCAGATCGGCAGCTTGGCCGTCTCGGGATTCGCCTGGAACTGCGCAAGCTTTTCAAGCGCGAGCGGTTCGAAGTCCACGCCGTCGCCGCCATAGACTTCCTTCACCTGCTTCTCGATGCGGTCCTTGAGCGGCTCGTTGAGATCGCAGAGGAACGCGAATTCGTTCGGCTCGTCGCACGCCTGGATGACCGCTTCCGCGAGTTCAAGCGCGCCTTCGCCACCCTTGAGCCAGTGGTCGGACACCGCAAAGCGCGCACCCGCCTGCTCGGCGATCTTCTTGACGAGATCGCGCTCGGCCTGCGTATCCGTGTAGAACGCGTTGAGGCACACCACGGGCTGGATGCCCGAACGGCGGATGATGTCGATATGCGCCAGGAGGTTCTCGCAGCCCTTTTCGAGCAGTTCGAGATTCTCGTGCGTGTACACGGGATCAAGCGGAAGTCCCGCCTTCACCTTGGGCGCGCCGCCATGCGCCTTGAGCGCACGCACCGTTGCCACCAGCACCACGGCATCGGGCTTCAACCCCGAGCAACGGCACTTGATGTTCCAGAACTTTTCAAAACCCATGTCGGAGGCGAAGCCGCTCTCCGTCACCACGTAATCGCCCAGCGCGCAGGCCAAACGGTCCGCAACGACCGAGTTCTGTCCAATGGCGATATTGGCGAACGGACCCGCATGCACGAACATCGGCTGGCCTTCAAGCGACTGCATCAGCGTCGGCTGGATCGCGTTCACCA
>JAZUGW010000083.1:0-4537 GCA_045641465.1 Kiritimatiellia bacterium
AGCGGCAATGTACGAGAATGGTGTTTGGACTGGAAAGGGACATTGCAATACGGGACGGACCCTCTGGGGCGGACATCGGGGTCCTACAGGGTGTGGCGAGGTGGTAGCTTTGGCGACGTTTTATCATCGGATTGGACTTCATCATACCGAGGCTCCAGCACTCCATCGTTCAGTACCGTCTTCAACGGCTTCCGCCTCTCCAGACCTTCTTTCTGACATTTGGTAGTGAACGTCTGTCGAGTTTGAAACTGTGGTGGTGTATCTTTGGCAAAGAGGGGGCGCATCTGAGTAATTCACCACGATCACATCTTGTTCAAATTTAGGGCCTCGCGGCTTTTGCGGCAGCACCTTGGCGCTCAGTGTTGATGGTGTGTGGGAGTTCACCAAACAGAAAGCACGGAAACTGGCTCCGCCGGACGCGGAAAAGGCATTTTTATGGTATAATTAATGCGGAGAGGGAAAATCAGATGAAAACAATTTTCGAGAAAGACTATTACGTGCCCGTTGTTCAGACGCGGTTCGTGGGGTTTGCTGTCGAGCGAAATGATCCACAAGGCAAGGGAACCGATCGGTGATTAGACTTCCGTCATTTTCTCTGGACGCCGTCTGGGGTGCGGTGCCGAATAATTCGGTCGACAATCTGGCCTTGCTGTCTGAACTTGTGGGCTCGGACAAGGCGGCCGCCGTGGTGAAGTCGACTGGATTCGCAACGCGTCGTGCGATGCCCTCGGGCGGGTCCGTCTACGACCTGATGCTGGCGGCGGCGCGTGTCGCCCTGAAGGACGTCGATCCGCAGTCAATTGGCGGTCTCGTCGTGGTGACGTTCTCTTCGCCCGAACGTTTCCCGGCTCTCTCGATTCGTCTTCAGGCGGCATTGGGTCTGTCCCCCTCGGTGGCTGCGCTCGACTTGCAGCTCGCCTGCGGCGGCTATCCCTACGGACTGATGGTCGCCGGCCAGCTGGCGGCGTCCACGGGGAAGCGCGTGCTGCTGCTCGACGGCGATGTACAGAGTGCGCATGTGGATGGGACCGACCCGACGACTCTTGCGGTGATGAGCGATGCCGCGACGGCGACGCTTGTCTCCGCGCCGAAAGACGAAGCCGCACCAGCCTGTTTCGCGTTCTACACGGACGGAAATGGCGCGAATGTCTTGCGGTGCGGCGCGGATGGGAAGATTCGAATGGACGGCTTTGGCGTGTTCCGTTTTGTGGCTGGACCGGTCGTACAGTTCCTTCGGGATTTTCTGGCTGAAGTTCCGTCCCCGAAGTTGTTCGTGCCGCATCAGGCCAATCTCTATATGGTGCGCCAACTGGCCAAGTCGCTGCGGCTTGAGGCGCAACTGCTGACAAGCGGCGAGCGTTTTGCCAACCCCGGTTCGTGTTCGGTTCCGCTCACGCTGGCGGCGCATCCGTCGCCTCTTGAGCAGGGATGGGCCGTGCTGGCGGGTTTTGGCGCCGGACTCGCCGCCTCGGCCGTGTCGCTTGTCGTGCCGCCTGCGTGTCGACGTGGCATTGTCGAAGTGGACGTGCTGTCCCAGCATGAAGATCCCTCTGTCGTGCCTGTTCAACGAATGATGGAGCTGTGATGAGGACCCTTAATGCCTTTGATGATTTTCTGCTTTTCGCCGCAGATCTTTTCGGCGTCGCGTCCGGTTCCCTCTCGGCGGAAACGGCCTTCGGTTCGATTCCCGAGTGGGATAGCGTGATGCATCTGCGCCTGGTGATGGAAACGGAAGCCCGTTACGGAACATCCATCCCGCTTGAAATCGTCCCCAATCTGAAAACGCTGGCGGACTTTACGCCGTACGTGGTGCGTCCATGAGAATTGCCGTTATAGGAAATGTCACGGTTGATTTTTTCGCGCAGGATTTTCGGCGCGCAGGACACGAGGTCTACCTTGTGCCCGGTTTTGACGGTTGGAAGGCGGCGGCATTGGATGCCACGAGCGGCCTTCACGCATTCGCGCCCGAAGCGATTCTCTTGATTCTGGAAGGCGGAGGCCGACTTGACGCCGAAGCGTTGTTGCGTGCCCAGTTCCCCGCCTCGCGCATCGTGGCCCCCGATTTGTCCCTCTTGGCGTCTGAAACGCCGGGCTTTTGGGATGAACGCATGCGCCAGCTTGCGGCGATGCCTTTTTCTCTTCGCGCGATCAAAACGATTGAAGAAGAGTTTGAGTTCCAACTTGCCGCAGCCCCGAAGAAGATTCTTGCGCTTGATGCGGACAACACGCTTTGGAATGGCATCGTTTCAGAAGACGATCCAGATGAGATCGTGCCATTTGCCGAATTTCAAAAAGGCGTTCTCGAATTGCGTGCGCGCGGCGTCGTGCTGGTGCTTCTTTCGAAGAACGATCCCCCGGTGCCCGAAGCGCCGATCACGCGGATGTTCGCACGTGCGGATCTGCCGTTGAAACTTGACGATTTCGCGGAGGTTCAGGTGAACTGGGCGCCGAAGGCGGGCAATCTGCTGGTGGCCTGTCAGCGCTTGAATCTCGGTGTCGATTCGGTGGTGTTTGTCGATGACAATCCCTACGAGCGCGCACAGATGGCGGCGAGCTTGCCGGCCGTGGCCGTGCCGCCGTTCCCAGCCGATCTTCAGTCTCCGGCGCAATTCCTGCGTCGGTTGGCGCAGGCGTTCTTCGCGGATCTCGGAAAAACCGCCGAGGACCGTGCGCGTGCGACGATGTATGCCGAGGAGGCGAAGCGGAAGAATCTCGCGGCGGCGGCGGAGACACTTGACGATTATCTGGATTCATTGAAACTCGTCTGTTCACCGGCACGGGCCACGCAGGCCGATGTGCCGCGACTCGCGCAGATGGCGGGGAAGACGAACCAGTTCAATGCGACGACGATTCGGCGTACGGCCGAAGAACTGGCGGCACTCGTGGAGGATTCCGCCAAGCGCGTTTGGGTGTTTCGTGTGAAGGACGCCTTCGGCGAGATGGGACTCGTCTGCTATGTCATCGTCGACCTTGGAACACGGCATGTCACGGACTTCGTGATGAGCTGTCGAGCGATGGGACGCACCATTGAGCATTTCGCGCTCAATACGGTCCGCGCCGCACTTGCGGAAGAGGGACTGTCCCTCGCCGCGATCGACTGCGTGCCGACGGCGAAGAATGGTCCGTTCAGGACCTTCCTCGCGTCGTTCGACCTCGCGTCTGCGCGCGATCTTCCGACGCACGTGGTGCGCGCCTAGCGGCGACGCATGTTTTCAAAGTCGAACGCTTTGACGTCGTGCCAGAAGCGCTGCAGGCCGCGCGCCGGTTTGGTTTCCTGGACGACGGGTGCGGGGGCCTCTCCGGCGGGACGCACCATGAAAGGGGCGCAACCGTAGAACCAGTCGCCGTCTGTGACGCGAAGGACATAGAGTCCGGCGGGCAGATTGACGGGGAGCTTCACCGTATCATGGGAAACGGTCTGGCGGAATTGTACGACGGGTTTGCCGTCGCGCGTGTGGATGCAGTACTTCAGCTCGGAGAGGTCCAGCTTGGCGGGACTCGTCGTGCGGACATCGAGCGTGGTCGTCTGGTCGGCGTAGAGCGCCGCCTTTTGCAGGACGATTTCGGCGACGGATTCACGTCGTGCGAGCTGGCGGATTTCGGCGGCGCTCATCGGCGCGGAATAGATGCGCAGATCGTCGAGGTAGATGTCGTCCCGACGTTCGCCATTGGCCCCGCCCACATAGAAGAACTCGGGATCGGGCGGGAAGGCGAGGATGTCGGTGAGCTGCAGCGGTTTGCCGCCGAGCGCATCGGTGGCGGTTTCCGGATGCCCGTCGAAGTAGACCTTGGCGCCTTTCTCGTCCCAGGTGAGGGCCACGTGCCGCCATTCGGTCGGCGGGCGATCCGCCCACTTGGCGCGCATCCAGCAGAGAAGTGAACCTTGTTTTCCGACGAGATTCTCGAATGCGGAGTAGGCGAGGGCGTGATCTCGACCGGGGGCCAGATGGAGGGCCTGTCCCCGATGTCCTTCGACAAAGGAGAGTCCCTTTGCACGGCTGGGCGTTTTCATGCCTTGCGCCAGCGTGGCATTCGGCGAGCCGTCAAAAGGCGCGTAGAACAGCAGTGTCGTCTTCTGGTCGGAACGCGAACGGGCGAGACCGTTCAAAAGGGCGCGACGGCGCGGATTGTCGGTGGAAGGAACGAGGGAACGGGCGTTTTCGCCGGCGTGTTCGACGCTCCAGCCTTGCCACTCGCGGAAGGCGTGGTAGGTCCAGTCCCACCCGTATTCTTCGAAGACGGAGATGCAGTCCGCCAGAAAGTTTCCGGCGCCTTCGGCCCAGGCGATGGCGCTGAATTCGCCGACATAGATGCGGGCGTTGTGTTTTTTCTGGAAGGCAAGCACGGGGGCGAGCTGTTTCTTGAGGTAGTCGCGATTCCAGCCTTTGGCGGAATCGGGATATTTGGTCTTCGTGTAGGATCCGTCGGCCCCTGTGTGTACGCCCTGATGGGTGAAGGCGAAGGGGAGATACATGTGAACTTGGTAGATCACGTTGTCCATCGCGAGCGGCGAGAGGTAGGAGAAGGCGGCAGGCGA
>JAZUGW010000084.1:0-5813 GCA_045641465.1 Kiritimatiellia bacterium
CAAAGGCGGGGCTGGGGCCGATGGACGTGGCCACGACGCCGCTCGTCACGGACCGGCTGGTCGTGTTCGGCACGGTCGGGCATGGACTTGTCGCGCTGGACCGCGAAACGCTGGAAGACGTGTGGACCGTACCGGTGGGAACGGCGCTGGCCTACACGCCGGAATACCTTTCGGCGCCCATGTCGATCGTCTCCGTCGCGCCGGTGATGGCGGGCGGAGAGATCTGGTTCGGCGCTTCGGACGGTGTTGTACGCGCGGTCGATCTCGCGACGGGAAAGGTCGTCTACCGGCACGCGCTCGGCGCGCCGGTACTCTCGGCGGCTGCCGTTGGCAAGGGACTCGTCTACGTTGCGGATTACGGCGGGAACTTGACGGCCTTCACGTTGAAGAGTTGATTGAATCCGTTCTACGACAAGGCCGTTGCCGACCCCAAAATTCGTGGTGGTGTTGACAAGGGGGCCGCCGAAAGTTTATAATGTCTACCGTCTGCGGAACGGGTTGTTCCGGGGATGAGTGGAAACGGAAATGGAGAGCACGATGAAAAGTTGGTTGAGGACTGTCGGACGCCGACTGCTGGTTGCGGCGGTGTGTCTGGGTGGCGTGTTGCTGGCGCGGGCCGAATTGCCGGCCGGCTATACGGCACTTGAGTGGGTGGCTGCGTCGGGTACGCAATGGATCAATACGGGCTATGTGCCGTCGCGCGACGACAAGGTCACGTGCGATGTTGAGATCCTGCCGACGGACCAGGCGGACAATGCGCGGCTCTTCGGCGCGACAGACGGCGGCAATGCCCGTAACTGCTATGCGTTGTTGGTGGCGTCTACCGCGCGCAATACGCCCTATCTCTTCTATCAGCGCGGAACAGCGGAGGGTATGGCTGTGCCGGCTGAAGATGCCGCTGCGGTGGCGGGGCATCGTGCGGTCATCGTCTGCAGTCTAGAGACGATGTCGTGGACGGTTGACGGCGAGACGAAGTCGATTACGCTGACAACGCCTTTGGGCGGCGACGTCTCGACGCCGTTCGTCCTCTTCAACTACAACGCCAGTACCGTCGCGGGCAAGGCACAGGCGGCGGGGACCTACTCGTCGGCCAAGCTCTACCGTTTCAAAGTCGAGACGGCGAGCGGCGTGTTGCGGCGGGACCTTGTTCCGTGCCGGACGGACGCCGGTGTGGCGGGATTCTGGGATTTGGTCGAGAATAAGTTCTACGGCAATTCCGGTACGGGCCATCTTTTCGGGTCCGACGAGCCGCGGCTGAAGGTTTCCTACATCCGCGTGCCGAAAGGCGCGTATGTCGATACGAAGTTCACGCCCAACAACAATTCGCGTACGGTGATGGATCTGATCGTTGGCGGCAAGCTGGAAAACTGGTTCGGCACGGCGGGCAGCGGTGGCAACTGGTGGAAAACGCAGGCCTTCGCGGCTTCGAACGACGGAAACTCGAACATCTATGTCGGCTTCGGTTCGACGGGCGGCGGCGGTGGCGGCGCAATCCTGCCGACCGGCTGGCGGGGGACGGTGGATCTCGACCGTGGCGTTTTCAAGATCCAGGCGCATGGGGATACGGCGCCGACCACGCGCTGGACGTCGACGGCGGGCGCGTTCACGGCGGGACGTCCGATGTGGCTTTTCGCCAATAACAATGCCTATAGCACCAACGTTCGGTTCAAGGACAATAACAATGTCGGATTCTACAGCTGCCAGGTCTACGACAACGGTACGCTCGTGCGTGATTTTCGTCCGGTGCTTGAGCCGTGGGGCAGCCTCACCCTGGTGGACGAGGCCCATGACGGGGCGCTCTACCCGAACAGCGGTCTGCCGCTCTTCCAGCTTGAGGGTGTCGCCTACACGATCTCCGGTTCGGCCTTGTCCGTGCACGAAGGCACGTTGAAAGAGGAAGACCTCGAAGGCATCACGGCTCTCGAAAAGGCGGGTTGGAATACGGTGAATATTTCCGCTGTGGGCAGCTATGTGGTGCCGGTGACGATTACGAAGGGAGCCTGCTCGTTCGCGAATGGCGCCGTACAGACGTTCAACTTCGAATCGCTGACGCTGAAGGGGGGTGCCCGTCTCGTGTTGGATGCGGCGGCGACCGGATGCGACGCGCTGCAGGCGAATGTCTTGACGATCGACGCGACGGCGGAGAACCCCGTGCAGATCCAGCTGATGCCGGCGGGCATTTCCAAGCCGCGCGCGACGGATGTCTGGCCGATCCTCTCGGGCGTGACGGCGGACGATCTCGCGAAGTTCCGTTTGATCCCGGGGATGTCGGCCAAGCTCGAGGTGCGCGAGGGGAATCTCGTCGTCGTGCCCGATCCGACGACGTACACGTTGCCGGATGGCTATACGCCGCTTGCGTACATCGCCTCGTCGGGTTCGCAATACATCCTCACCGGTGTGAGCGCCGAGGCGGACACCGTCGTCGAGATGGAATTCGGCGGGATCCGCCACGGCCACTGTTCGGTCTTCTTCGGCGAAGATGCGTGGACGGGCAATCGCTTCCTCTTCAACATGCAGAGCAATGCGTTCTATTTCCACTCGGGCGGCACCAATGTCGCACCGATGGACGAAGGCAGCGACTGGCGCGTGTGGGTGGGCGGAAACAAGGTCTATCTTGAAAAGGCGGACGGCAGCGACTCCGTAGTTAAGGACGCCGTCAACACGATTGCGTCCGCGAACAAGGAACTCGCAATCTTCGCGACGAATGCGGGCGGTAACAAGGGATCGTTCCGACTCTACACGATGAAGATCATGAATCCGGATGGTACGCGCTTGCGCGACTTTGTGCCGTGCCGCAATCCGGACGGCGAGCCGGGTCTGTGGGACTTCGTGAGCGGTGCCTTCTTCGGCAATGCGGGTACGGGGCACTTCTTTGCGCCGGACGACGAGGCGGTGCGCCTCACGCGCATCCATATCGGCGGTGGTGCCTACATCGATACGGGTTTCGCGCCGAACCAGAATACGCGTGCGGTGGTCGATGTGGTGCCGCGTACGACGGTGGACACGTTCTTCGGCGCCTGGGGTGCCGCCTGGAACGATCGTGCGTTTGCTCTTTCCAATGACTCTGACGGAAACATGATGTATGTGGGCTACGGGAACGGCTACAACAAGAATACGACGCCTGCGTCTCCGGCCGATGTCGTCGACGGCCAGCGCCATCTCATTGAACTCGACAAGGGCGTCGTCAAGGTGGACGGCGAGGCCCGCATGACGGCTTTTGACACGCTCTTCGAGGTCGGCCAGTCGCTGTTCTTCTTTGCGCAGAACCGCGCGGGTTCGTATGGCGTGAACAATGTCAACCAGAACCAGTCGATCTACCGCGCGCAGGTCTACGACAATGGTGCGCTCGTGCGCGATTTCGTGCCGTATCGTCAGGCGAACGGCGAAGTCGGCATGGTTGATGTCCACACGGGTACGGAGGCCTACTATCCCAATAAGAACTACGCGGCCAGTGCGGCCTATGTGATGCTGTTCGACGGCGGCATCGCCTACACGATCGATGGCACCACGTTGAAGGTGCACGAAGGCGAGATGGCCCCGGAGGACCTTGGTGCGTGCACGGACGTCAAGAAGGTCGGCTGGTACACGCTTGACGCGTGCAAGATGATGAGCTATCCGGGGGCGCTCGCCATTCAGAAGGGCACGTTCTCCGTTGTGGATGCCGTGGCGACGAACTATACCGTCGCCGGCGCGTTGACTTTGGCGGGTGGGGCAAAGCTGGCGCTCGATGTGACGGCACAGGGGTGCGACACGTTCACGGCGGCGTCGGTGGCGCTCGACGAGACGGTCACGACGGTCAATCCGGTTTCGGTCGTTCTCAATGCGGTGGGACTCACGGAATTCCCGGCGGAGGCGAAGATGCAGCTCTTCCCGGGACAGACCTTCGCCGCCGGTGACGAACTCAAGTTCCGCGTGACGGGATTTGCGGCGAAGCTTGTGGTCGAGAACGGCGCGCTTGTGCTGACGGCGGCGGCGACGGACGAGGCTGTGTGGACGGGTGCGGGGGCGGATGGCCTCTGGTCCACGGTTGCCAACTGGCAGGGCGGGAAGTGTCCGAGCGCCGGCGACACGGTGCGGGTGCCCGCGGGGACAGGTACGACGACGTTCGATCTGACGGGCGAACTCATCCTCAAGTCGATCATTTTCGGCGAAGGCGCGGGCGCCTACACGCAGACGGGTGATGAAGCGCTGACGGTTCTCGCGTCGCTGGAGAATGCGTCCGCAGCCGGGCAGACCTTCACGCAGCCGTTGAACCTCGGTGTTGCGGGAACGGCGTTCGAACTGAAGACGGTGCCGGGCAACTTGACGCTGACGGGGGTCGGTTCGACGATGGTGGCCGACGAATTCGTGAAGACGGGCGCGGGTACGCTGACCCTTTCGGATGAAATGGTGGCGAAGGGCGGCGATTTCCGCGTACGCGAAGGTACGCTGCGCCTCCAGAATTCGGGCCTGGTTACGACGGCGGCGAAGGAGGGATCGATCTACGTCGAGAATGGGGCGCGCCTCGACATCAATACCGACCACGCCAATGGCGGTGGACTGGTGAAGGTCGAAGGCTCGCACGGCAAGACGATCTATGTCGAGGGTGACGGTCCGGACGGAAAGGGTGCGCTCTACAATTCGTTCCAGACGGAAAGCTGGGGGTCCTCGTTTGGCCACGTGGTGCTGACTGGCGATGCGTCGGCGGGCGGCACGGCGTACTTGTCCGTACGGTCGGTGTCGGGTTCGGCGTTGCCGGGGGCGTTGATCGAAGGTCCGTACACCTTCACCATCCGGAACCGTCCGGCGGGATCGGATACGAGTCGCGCGTTTTCCTTCTGTGGGACGACGATGAACCTTGCGCGGGTGAATGTGACGGGTGATCTGGCGTTTGAAAGCACGCTCGTCGGCACGGTGACGAACGGCGTGCACTTCTACGACGGGGCCGCCCTGCATCTTTACAATACGACATTGCCGGCGACGGGTTTCGACTTCATTGTGGAAGACGGGGCGACGGTGGTGCTTGATAGCGGTTATGCTTCGCGCCAGCAGAGTGCGTTTACACTCGGCGCGAGTTCCGTGGTGAATGTTCGGATTCAAAAGGACGTTTCTCTTGAAGGCGCGGTGACGCTGGGCGCGGGCGCGAAACTGGAACGTGTGAGCGGTTCGGGCGTGCTTTTCTTCAAGGGGACCCTGGCTGGTTCGGGCACGATCACGGGTTCGGACTTCCGCTTCAGCGGCGCGAATGCGCGCTGGGCGGTGGCGGCGGACGACACGGGCTGGACGTCGAAGGTCGACCTTGGCGGCGTAACGGATGCAACGCTCTTCGCTCCGGAGATGACATTGGCGGTCACCTACACGGGTGCCCAGAAGAAGAAGCTGGTGGTGTGCAACCACTGCAACCTCACGGGCAAACAGGTGGCGGCTCTGGCGTTGTCTGTGGTGGACGGCGCGGGCGAGACGATTCCCAACTGCTGGCTGGGACTCGATGCGCTCGGGCAGCTTGTGCTGACGGTGCGCGACGAGGATTATGTGCGGACGGCGGAATGGCGCGGTGGCGCCGAAAGCGCGTTGGACGATCCGTCGAACTGGGTCTGCCACAACGACCGCGGCGTCGTGGATGGCAAGTTGCCGATGGACGCGACCATCATCACCCTGCCCGACAACAGCGTGTTCAACTGCACGAACGGGGCGCCGCTGAAGTGCCTCGACGTGGTCACGCCCAACCGCCTCGGCGGTGACTGCGACTGGCGCGGGCTCACGATGGTCAGCGTGACCAACACGCTTGACCTGCAGGGCCACAAGCTCTACCTCTCGACGCTTGCGGGTTCGGG
>JAZUGW010000085.1:0-7317 GCA_045641465.1 Kiritimatiellia bacterium
ATTCCGGATGGGGAATTCGAAGGCCTGTCCGTCGACTCCAAGAATCGACGGGACTTGAAGCATATCGCCGTCGGCGCCCAAAACATTGAACCACTGAATGGAAAGGTCTATTCGAGATGAACATGAAAAGTAGAATGAAAATAGTCCGCATCGCCCTCTTTGCCGTTCAGACGACGGTACTGGCGTCCTTGCCGCTTTCGGCGCACACCCCCGAGGAGACGAACGAGGTGGTCCGAACGCTCCTGGCCAGTTGCAACCGTCTGACCGACAACCTGGAGGACCTTCCGGAGACGGTGCTCGACACATCCAACCCCTACGTGTTCTTCAACAAGATCGATGTGGGAGGCGGCTGGACGTCGGAAGGCAAGCGGGCCGCCTTCAGGTCGTTCCTTGAGGAGATGGGGAATTTCGACTTCAACGGTAAGGACAGGAGACATGCCTATACGGCTCTTCTCGCCCTTGGACAGTGCCAGCGCATGAACTACACGAACGCGCTGCCGGCGATCAGGCGGCTCGCCCTGAATCCGACGTTTCCAAGCGAGCGGTCCTGGCGGTGGGACGCAATCGAAATGGTGATCGAACAGACGGGGCCCACAGAAGACGGTCTTCATTTCGTTGAAACCATCTTGACGAACAAGACGGTGTTTACATTGTCGGAACGAGGATGTGCCTGTGGGCTGTACGTCCATTCTCTTCTGACCAATACCGTGAACAGTGCCGTCTTGACGAATGTTGTAAGCGAGCTGTATTCTGTCCGGAAGCAGGGAGTCGCGGGGGGATACATGTTGGACAAGTTGTTCGTGAAGAACATCGGGGGGTTTGAATTTAGTTCGAATCGCCTTGACTATGCAGAATTCGTCCTTTCATCGCCGGAATGTGACGAGTATGACCGACGTGATTTTACGGAGATTACAAATCGTCTGCACTCTTCCGAACGCCCATTGCGACAGCTTACGATCGGCGAAGGGGAAAATGAATGATGGTTGCCGCTGGCAACGGATATGCTACCCACATGCTCGGTCGCGGAGAGTGTGTCTCGAAGGTGTGTTTCGCCTCGGCGCGCGTGACTGGGGACGCGAAAGCGGACGGGGGTTCTATTCGCCCATAGATCGCCGGGTGGAGATTGGTCCCCGGATGCTCATGTATGGTTTTGACACGGGGCCCTCCCACTGGGACATCCCCGACGGGATGGTTGAAAGCCTGTTTGGCTACGGCGACAATCCTTTCATTACGGTCAATGCCATGGTTGGCGCGGACCACATCAAAAAGACGAATGCGGAGGTCTATACAAGATGAAGACGTGTACCAAGTTCCTTCTGGCGATACTTTTAACCTACCCCGTCGTGTTGCGGGCGACCCATACGCCCGAGGATCAGATGCAGCTAGTTCGCGCGTCGCTGGAGCATGTTATTTGGTCTTCGCGCGACAATCTTACGGAGATGCCTTTTGTCGAGAGTGCGAGGCGGTTCGACACCTGGGAGGGTTTTCTCGGCGCAGCGACGGCGGAATGGACGATGGCGGACAGGAAGGAGGCGTTCGGTGCCTACCTCGCATGGCTGGGCGGGACGAACATGACCGCGCTGGACGGAATGGAGAAGAGACTGGCCTGTGCCGCCCTCTCCCAGTGCCGGACGCTGTCTTTTACAAACGCCGTCCCTGCATTGAAGGCGATCGGGCTGAATCCAAATGGTTTGTATAGGTCCGACGCGATTTCGCTCGCAGTCACGCTTTCGCCGTTGGATACGAACCTCGTTGGATTCGTCGAGACCGTGATGACAAATACGGTATCGTTTTCGTTACGGGAACGAGGTGCGGCGACCGCTTCTCTAGCAAAAAGGATTCTGGACGTGACGCCAACATCGAATGTTGCACTAGGCTCTGTTTCGGACATGGCGACTTCAATGCTCTATCGAAACAAGTACGTGGGAACCGCCGGGGCGATCATGTTGGATAAACTGTTCCGCACGAGATATGAAGGATACACAGTCAGTTCCAACCGACTTGAGTTTGCTTCGTTCGTTTTAAATCACCCGGATTGCAGGGCTTACAATCGAAGAGATTTTACAGCAATTACCAATCAGCTTTTGTCCGCAGGCCAACCGTTACGTCAATTGACAATAGGCGAAGGAGGGAACGAATGATGGTTGGCGCTGTCATGTTCGCCGTGGCCGCATTCGCAGTGACGAACACGCCTTCCTCGTTCTCGACGTGACGGCGTGGATGAACGAGCTCGTCGGCGGGGAGTTCTTGCTGGCGGTGCAGGCGACGAACGTGCCGGCGGCGACCACGACCTTCTCCATCCGGGGCAAGAACCCCCGAGATGGCGCGGCCCTGGACCGTCTCGTCACGGACGTCGACGAGGAGTTCCGTTCGTTTATTAAATGATGCGGGAGGATGTACCGACGATACGGTGGGAGAACAGTCGTTTCTCACACCAATCGTATTTCATCCGTCAACGGGGGAATGGTCTTTACATGAAAACGCTAATCGGTATACGCACGCCTGGGTTATATCCATCCGCTCGATCTACGCGAGCTTGTCGATGACTTTTCCTTCTTCCGCCTTGAACTGCTACCCAGCAAGGATTTCCCTGAAGGGAATGCCAACCAGGTCCCGTCAAGTGGTGGCAAGGGGAAATAGTGAGACAATACCTCTTTCGTATGACAACCCGAGTGAATACAGATATTCCCTTTCCTGGTTGACGGAACTTGACGACTGCGGAAAGTAATGCGCTACGAAGTTCGGTGGACGACGGACCCTGATCTTCAGACGTAAAATATAGATGAATCCGTAGGTGAAAATTCCTTGATAATTTTTCTCCATTATGAGATAATGGAGGGCATCAATTTCAACACTAAAAAGGAACTCGTTACATGTGCGAAAAAGGATGCTCGCCGGCGGCTGCCGGCAAATTCGCCGAGCTTGACGCGTTCATCGACGGTCTGAAGCTGGACCTGAACGATGAGCGTCGGCGCGGACGTCTGATTCAGATTCTCCATCGCGCGCAGCATATCTTCGGATATCTGCCCCGCGAAGTACAGCAGCATGTCGCTGCGAAGATGCGCATCCCGGAGAGTGCCGTGTCGGGCGTTGTTTCGTTCTACAACTATTTCACGACGAAGCCCAAAGGCAAGTATGTTGTCAACGTCTGCCTCGGTACGGCTTGCTACGTGAAGGGGTCGGAGACTGTGCTGCGCGAAATTGAGCGCTACCTCGGCGTGCAGGCGGATACGAATCCGACGGCCGACGGTCTCTTCTCCATCAGCGCGCTCCGCTGCGTCGGTGCGTGCGGCCTTGCGCCGGTCATGATGGTGAACGACAAGGTCTATGGTAAGGTGACGCCTGCGAAGGCCGTCGAGATCATTAAAGAATATCAGGCGAAAGGCTGAGCTGAAAATGAATAAGATTACAAGCAAGGCCGATCTTGACGCCGCGTTCGAGGCTGCGAAGGGCAAGCT
Organism: Kiritimatiellia bacterium; assembly: GCA_045641465.1. GTDB lineage: Bacteria > Verrucomicrobiota > Kiritimatiellia > RFP12 > UBA1067 > RUG572. Next base: position 3,459 of record JAZUGW010000085.1, read on the forward strand.
GGCCCTCCGTCTCGTGGCGGGTTCGATCGACTCCGAGAAGAAGGATATCCTCTGCTGCGGCGGCACGGGCTGCCATGCGTCCAACTCCAACGTCCTCATGGACAATCTCCGCGCCGAGATCAAGGCGGCGGGGCTTGAGGACAAGGTGCGCGTCATTCAGACCGGCTGCTTCGGCTTCTGCGCCCAGGGCCCGATCGTCAAGGTGATGCCGGATAACGTGTTCTACGTGCAGGTCACGCCGGAAGACGCGAAGGAAATCGTGCAGGAGCACATCGTCAACCACAAGCCGGTTGAACGTCTCCTCTATGTCGAGCCGACGCTGAAGGCCAAGATCAACGACTATGCGAAGATGCCGTTCTATGCCAAGCAGATGCGTATCGCGCTGCGTAACTGCGGCCTCATCGACGCCGAGAGCATCGAAGAGTACATCGCGAACGAAGGCTATCAGGGTCTCGCGAAGGCGCTCACGATGAAGCCGATGGACGTGGTGCAGGAAGTGCTCAACTCCGGCATCTGCGGCCGTGGCGGCGCGGGCTTCCCGACCGGCATGAAGTGGAAAATCGCGGCGGGTGTGCAGGCTGACGAAAAGTACATCGTCTGCAACGCCGACGAAGGCGACCCGGGCGCGTTCATGGACCGTTCGATCATGGAAGGCGACCCGAACTCGGTCGTCGAAGCCATGGCGATCGGCGCGTACGCGATCGGCGCGCAGAACGGTCTCGTCTACATCCGTGCGGAATATCCGCTTGCGGTGAGCCGTCTGCAGAAGGCGATCGACCAGGCGCGCGAAGTCGGCCTCCTCGGCAAGAACATCATGGGCACGGACTTCAGCTTCGACATCGAGATCAAGCTCGGTGCCGGCGCGTTCGTGTGCGGCGAAGAGACGGCCCTCATCCACTCGATGGAAGGCCAGCGTGGCGAACCCACGACGAAGCCGCCGTTCCCTGCGAACATCGGTGGCGGCTACTGGGGCTGCTCGACGAACGTGAACAACGTCGAAACGTACGCGTCGATCCCGGTGATCCTCACGAAGGGCGCCAAGTGGTATGCGAAGATCGGCAACTGGCAGCCTGAACTCGATGCGGACGGCAACTTCGTGAAGACCGTCTCGGGCAATGCGGGTACGAAGGTGTTCGCGCTCGCGGGCCAGATCAACAACGTCGGCCTCGTCGAAGTTCCGATGGGCACGACGCTGCGCGAGATCATCTACGACATCGGCGGCGGCATCTCCGGCGGACGCGAGTTCAAGGCGGTGCAGACGGGCGGTCCGTCCGGCGGCTGCATCACGAAGGAGAACCTCGATACGCCGATCGACTACATGAACCTCGGCAAGATCGGTTCGATGATGGGCTCGGGCGGCATGATCGTTCTGTCCGACAAGGACTGCATGCCCGCGATGGCGAAGTTCTACCTGGGCTTCACCAAGGACGAGAGCTGCGGCAAGTGCACGCCGTGCCGTATCGGTACGCGTCGCATGCTGGAAATGCTCGAGAAGATCTGCGATGGTAACGGCACGGAAGAGATGCTCGTCGAACTCGAAGACCTCGCGAACACGATCAAGGATACGGCTCTCTGCGGCCTCGGCCAGACGGCGCCGAACCCGATCCTCTCCACGCTGCGTTACTTCAAGGACGAGTACATCGCCCACGTGCGTGACAAAAAGTGCCCGGCTGGCACCTGCACGAAGCTCTACAACCTCACGATCACCGATGCCTGCATTGGCTGCACGAAGTGTAAGCGCAACTGCCCGGTCGGCGCGATCACGGGCGAGCTCAAGCAGAAGCACGTCATTGACACGAAGAAGTGCATCAAGTGCGGCGCCTGCATCAGCGGTTGCCCGAAGCAGGCGATCATCAAGGAGTAATCGAAAATGGCAAACGTTTCTGTTATCATCAATGGCACCAAGGTTGAGGTGCCCGCCGGCTCGACGATCCTCGACGCTGCGAACAAGATCAATGTGCACATCCCGACCCTCTGCTACTGCAAGGACGTCGGTTGCGGAACCTCGAACAAGCCGGCTTCGTGCCGTCTCTGCGTGGTCGAAGCCACGGGCATTCGCGGTCCCCGCAAGATCCTCGTGCCGGCTTGCGCGACCCCGCTCAGCCGTGACGGCGTGGAAGTGTGGACGAACTCGCTGCGTGCGCTCAAGGCGCGCCGCACGGTCATGGAGCTCCTGCTCTCGGACCACCCGATGAACTGCCTCACCTGCACGAAGAACCAGGACTGCGAGCTGCAGAAGCTCGCCGCCGAGTTCGGCATCCGCGAGATCAAGTTCAAGGGCGAGCGCAACGACTTGCCGCTTGACGTTTCGCCGGCTCTCGTGCGCGACCTTTCCAAGTGCGTCATGTGCCGCCGTTGCGAAACGGTGTGCAACAAGGTGCAGACCGTCGGCGCCCTCACGGGCAACGGCCGCGGCTTCAAGGCGAAGGTCGGTACGGCGTCGATGATTCCGCTCGCCGATTCGAGCTGCACGTTCTGCGGTCAGTGCGCGAACGTCTGCCCGACGGGCGCGATCACGGGCAATAGCTATGTTTCCAAGGTCTGGCTTGCGCTGCACGATCCGTCCAAGACGGTTATCGTTCAGACCGCGCCGGCCGTGCGCGTGGGCGTGGGCCAGGAATTCGGCTTCAAGCCGGGCGAGCCTGTGACGGGCAAGCTGGTGGCGGGCCTCAAGCAGCTGGGCTTCGACAAGGTGTTCGATACGGACTTCTCCGCCGACCTCACGATCATGGAAGAGGGCCACGAGCTCGTCGAGCGCGTGAAGGCGGGCAAGAACCTCCCGATCCTCACGAGCTGCTGCCCGGGCTGGATCAACTTCCTCGAACATCACTATCCGGACCTCCTCGACATCCCGTCGAGCTGCAAGAGCCCGCAGCAGATGTTCGGCGCGATCGCGAAGAGCTACTACGCCGAGAAGATGGGCATCGCCCCGAAGGATCTCGTCGTCGTCTCCATCATGCCGTGCCAGGCGAAGAAGTACGAGGCGGCGCGCCCCGAATTCACGCACGACGGCGTGCGCGATGTCGACTTCGTGGTGACCACACGCGAACTCGTCGCGATGTTCCACGAGGCGGGCATCAACCTGCAGAACCTCGAAGACGCGCAGTACGACAGCCCGCTCGGCGAATCGACCGGCGCGGCGGTCATCTTCGGCGTCACGGGCGGTGTGCTCGAAGCGGCGCTTCGTTCCATCCATACGATGCTCACGGGCGAGAACCTCGCGGGCGACGCGATCAACTTCCGCGCGGTGCGTGGTCTTGACGGCGTGAAGGAAGCGAAGGTCGAAGTTGCGCCGGGTCTCTCGGTCAACGTCGCGATCGCCTCCGGCCTCGGCAATGCCCGTAAGGTGCTGGACATGGTTCGCGCCGATCGCAACCGCTTCCAGGCCATCGAAATCATGGCCTGCCCGGGCGGCTGCATCAACGGTGGCGGCCAGCCTCTCATCCACGAAGATCGCAAGGAGACGCTTGAGCTCCGTATGAAGGGCCTCTATGACGAAGACGCCGGCAAGCCGATCCGTCTCTCGCACGAGAACCCCGACATCAAGAAGCTCTATGCTGAATACCTCGGTGAACCCGGTTCGGAGAAGGCGCATCACCTGCTCCACACGGTGTATCACGAGAATCCGCGTGCGTAATTCATTCGCACCAGCAAATGAAAACGGCGTGCCCCCTAGGGGACACGCCGTTTTTTAGTTGAAAATGAAAAATGGAAAATGGAAAATGCGTGCCGGGGAGTTCTTCATTCACCCATTCGAACATTCACCCATTCGGACATTCTGATAATTGGTAGGTTGAGCTCTCCGAGCGCGCCGGAATGCCGGGTCTTTTGATTTTCATTTGCAACCCCTTGTGGGGCG
>JAZUGW010000086.1:0-2564 GCA_045641465.1 Kiritimatiellia bacterium
CGCTTCCAGACAACGACGAATCTCCTCCGCAAACCGTCGCCGGCTTGCTGGCCGCAGCACTCGTTCCCGCTTCGGGTCCTCCCGCACCAACCGTTACTGTATACGTTCCAGCCGGGATTGTCACCTGTTGCGAATAGACAACGCCGCCTCCGCCGCCGCCGCCGCCGCACGAAGGACCGCCTGACCCACCGCCACCGACGACAAGAACATCGGCGACCGTATCTTCAAAGAACTCAATCGAGCCGCCGTTTGTTGTCTTCCAGACGAACACCTTCGCCGAGCCATCCGGCAGTCGATATTCACTGTCGGTTCCTGTCGCGACCGGCAATGCCGCTCTAGCGCCGAACACCATTGCCGCAACAGCGGCAATTGAAAGCACCAGCTTTTTCATCGGTTTGATCCTTTAACGACTAACTTTTAACCAAGTTAACGCTATTTTACCACTAACCGACGAATCACGCAATATGTTGTCTAAAACTATTTTATATTGTGGATTGCAGAGGTAAACGCAAATCGGGGTTGCATTTAGGTCTTTAGCATCAAGGGTGTCGGGTTTATCATCATACACCCCTCTCCGGAGAGGGACGTGCGTTTACTTTTGCGAAGACATCCCCTCGCAAAACTGAATGCAACGCGATAGACTTTCCATTCTCCGTCTGCACATACCGTGCAGGCGCAAGACAAGAAAGGAAAGCCATCATGGCAACGCACATGAACGAAAACGACAGGAAACGTATCGAATTCCTGCTGAGCCTCAACTGGCCGGCGTCCGAGATCGCAAGAGACCGAGGACGACCGGAATCGACGATCCTGCGGGAGATACACGGCCGCAGGATCCGATCCGACCGCAACTACGGATGCTCCAACCGCATCTGCGCGCATTACGACACCTGCACCAGGATCATGGGCTACGGCCCCAATCCCAAGCGGAGTTTCCGCTATTCGCAGAAATGCTATCTCGTCTGCCCGGAGTTCAGAGAGGCGGTCTGCACGAAGCTGGCCAACGCCCCGTACGTGTGCAACGGTTGCGAGAAGTTCCACAACTGTCCGCTGATGAAGCGGCTGTACATAGCCGACTGCGCGCAGGCGAACTATCTGGGGACGCTGCGCGAGTCACGCAGCGGAGTCCATCCGGACGACGAACGGATCGCGGCGATGAACAAGGTGCTCTCGCCCTGCATCCTGAGGAAACAGTCCGTAAGGCACATCGTGAGCTCCAACCCGAAGCTGTTCGACGGCATCTCGGAGCGGACGGTCTACGAATACATCGAGGCGGGGCTCTTCGATGCGCACGCATGCGATCTCCCTTATGCGGGGAGGCGCAAGTCAGGCAGGAAGAAGGCGGAAACCAAGACGAACGCGAAATGCCGCGTCGGCAGGACCTACGGCGAATTCATCGCCTACCGGAAGGAGAACCCCGATCTCGCGGTGGTCGAGATGGACACCGTCATCGGGCAGGTCGGCGGCAAGGTGCTCTTCACCTTCCACTTCAACGACTGCGGACTGATGCTGGCGTTCCTGAGGGACGCGAGGACCTCGCAGACCTGCACGCGCATAATCAACGCGATATGGGATGCCGCGGGACCCGGACTGTTCAGGACGCTCTTCGCGATCATCCTCACTGACAACGGCACGGAATTCAGCGACCCGGACGGCATCGAGATGTATCGCCCGGATCCTATCCACAACTCGACGAAGCTGCTTCCGCGCGGAATCAGGCTCTTCTACTGCGACGCGTACTGCTCGTGCCAGAAGCCGCACATCGAAAGGAATCACCGCGAGATCAGACGCGTCCTCGAACACGGCACGTCGTTCAACGGACTCTCTCAGGACGACATCAACGTCGTCATGTCGAACGTCAACAGCTACACGAGGGACTGGCTCGACGGCAAGACGCCATACGACAGGTTCGTGGAACTCCACGGGGATGCGGGGAGGACATTCCTCGAAAAGCTCGGAATCACGCGTGTACCCGCTAACCAGGTGACGCTCGACCCCATGCTCCTCGGCACGAAGTTCAAGCGCCACGCGAACAAGACCATAATGGAGAAGTACGATGTAAGGAAATCCGATCCGACGATGCCGCAGAAATAAAATAGGCCCTCGCGAGAGAGCCTAAGAGCATAACCCACATCTGGTCGCCTACCGAAAATACGCCTCCAGAAGCGGGCAGCGGGAGCATTGTACCAAAATTCCAGGCCCTCGGATTAAAGAATCGAGAATTTCGCTCCATTTGCAATGCTATGCAGACTTGCGTTTAACTCTGCAAATGCTTTTCCCTTGCAGAAAAGAAAAAGCGAGACAAAACTTGCGTTTAGTCCCGCTCATTTGCATTTACTTCTGCACTCAACGCGGGCAACGGGAAATTTTACCTAATACGTATCGTCAGCGGCGAGATGAAAAGCCCGCCGTGGATTTCGTAACTCACGCCCCAGGATCCGCGCATCGTTATGCGGGCGAGATTCCAGGAGGGATTGAACATACCGCGTGAGACTGAAAAACCGAGTTCGCCGACATCATCATTCGCCGACAGGTGATTCGGACTCCGCTCGACGTTTAGAAAC
>JAZUGW010000087.1:0-26702 GCA_045641465.1 Kiritimatiellia bacterium
GCTCGTGCCGCACGCGCCGGAAGCCTCGGGATGCGAGGCGGTTGATTTCCAGTTCGCGCCGAATCCGGGCGAACCGTCGCGTCCGTTGCGCGACATCGCCTCGACGGGCGAGACGGCGCGGGTGATGCTGGCCGTCAAGGCCGTGGTTGCGGCGCACGATGCAACGCCCGTATTGGTGTTCGACGAAATCGACTCGAACATCGGCGGCGAAGTCGGACGCGCCGTGGGCGAGAAGCTGCGGACCGTGGCGGCGCACCATCAGGTGGTGGCAATTACGCATCTGCCGCAGAGCGCTGTTTATGGCGACCGCCATTTCGCGGTGGCGAAGGCGGTGAGCGGCGGACGTACCCGTTCCGGCGTGACGGAACTCGCAGGCGAGGCGCGCGTGGCCGAAATCGCCCGCATGCTGGGAGGCACGTCGTTGACGTCCGTCGTCGAACAGCACGCGCGCGAACTGCTGGCGAAGGCCGAGCGGAGTTCCGCGAAGAAGTGATGGGAAAGGGAGCAAGGGAAACGATGCTGCTGACGGTCAGGAACCTGCGAATCGCGTTTCGTGTGGAAGGACATGAAACCGTGCCGGTGCGTGATGTGAGCTTCACGGTGCCGGAGCACGGGCGGGTGGCGCTCGTGGGCGAGTCGGGGTGCGGCAAGTCGCTGACGGCGCTGTCGCTGGCGCGGCTGTCGCCGACGGACCACGCGCAGATTTCGGGCGAGCAGATGTTTTCGGGCCGGATCGCCTATGTGTTCCAGAATCCCAATGATTCGCTCAATCCGGTGATGCGCATCGCCGAGCAGATCCGCGAAGCCTTGCCGAACGGCCTGGACAAGAAGGCGCAGGATGCGCGCATTCTCGAGCTGCTCGCGCGCACGGGTCTGCCGGATCCTGTGCGTGCGGCGCACGCGTATCCGTGCGAGCTCTCGGGCGGACAGCAGCAGCGCTGCATGATCGCGATGGCGCTGGCGGCGTCGCCGGACCTGCTCGTGGCGGACGAACCCACGACGGCGCTCGACGTGACGACGCAGAAGCAGGTGCTTGAACTCATCGACTCGCTCGCGGCGGAAACCGGCATGGCGGTGCTGCTCATTACGCACAACCTCGGGCTTGTCGCAGGCCGCATGGACGAAGTGAATGTCATGTACGCGGGTCGCATCGTGGAGAGCGGTCCGGTGCTGGAGGTGCTGTCGAACCCGAAGCATCCGTACACGAAGGGCCTGCTCGCGGCCGTGCCGGCGCTGGATGCGCCGCGTGATGCACCGTTGGCCGACATCCCGGGTACGGTGCCGCCGCCGGATGCCTGGCCGAGCGGATGCGCGTTCTGGCCGCGTTGCGCCGTGGCGAAAGAATGCTGCAAGAAAGACCAGCCGGCGGAGAAGGTGTTTCACGGGCGCCGTTGCGCCTGCTGGAACGTGGCGGACGGATTTTGAGGTTCAAACGAATTTCATCAAGACAAAAAAAGAGGAGAGATCAAAATGGCGAAGAAATGCAGTTGTGGTTGTGGCGACGCGTGCACGTGTGCGAAGGACGTCGGTTTTCAGGCGCCGTTGAAGGCGTTGAATTTCCTGCGTGCGCATGCCCACGGCAAGGGACAGATCGTGGCGATCGCGTGGGAGCGCGAAGACGGTAATGTCTACCGCTACGACCTTGAGATTCCCAAGCGCATCGATCCCGTGGCGCTGCCGGGCGTGCAGCATCTCGTGGAGCGCATCGTCAAGTTCGTCCTCTGGAGCGCGGGCGGCTGGAAGCTCTATCTGGCGGGTCCGGATGAAATCGTCAAGCCGATCGAGAAGGCCTATGCGAAGAAGGGCGCGCGCAAGTTCGACTACGGCTTCTTTGCCGACCTCTACGGCCGTCCGTTCGAGATCGTCTTCACGACGCTGAAGAAGATGCCCGTGATGAAGGAGCGCGAGGTGCTCGTGAAGAACAACACGAACGGCAACCGCATCGGCTTCGACCTCGGCGCGAGCGACTTCAAGATCTCCGCGCTCAAGCGCGGCAAGGTCGTGTTCTCGCAGGAATTCCCGTGGGAGCCGCGCGTTCAGGGCGATCCTGACTACCACTACCAGAAGCTCTCGGCCGGTCTCGAAGAGGCGGCGAAGGCCCTGGGCGGCAAAGTGGATGCGATCGGCGGTTCGACGGCGGGCGTGCTGGTGGGCAAGAAGCTCGGCGTCGCCTCGCTCATCCGCGGCGTGAAGGAGCAGAATCCGAGCCGCTATGCGGAAGCGCAGAACCTCTTCCATCGTATCGAAGAAGAGTGGCAGTGCCCGTTCGAGGTGTTCAACGACGGCGACGTGACGGCGCTTGCGGGTGCGATCACGATGAAGCGCACGGGCATCCTCGGCGTGGCGATGGGCTCGAGCGAAGCGGTCGGCTACATCAACCCGAAGGGTGCGCTGACGGGCCGCATCAGCGAACTTGCGTTCGCCCCGGTGGATCTCAATCCGAATGCGGGCGTGTGCGAATGGAGCGGCGATTTCGGCGTGGGCGCGATGTACTTCTCGCAGCAGGCGGTCGACTTCCTCGCGCGTCGCTACGGGATGAAGTTCCCGAAGGATATGAAGCTGCCGGAGCGTCTCAAGGTCGTGCAGGCGGCGATCGAGAAGCACGAAGAGGTCGCGCTCAAGGTCTACCTGATGATCGGCCGCTATCTCGCGAACGCGGCGGCGTGGTATCATGAGTTCTACGACTACCAGAACCTCATGATCCTCGGCCGTGTGACGAGCGGTTTCGGCGGCGACATCATCCTCAACACGGCGAAGATGGGCCTCGAGGCGATCGATCCGTTCCTCGCGGAGCAGATCGACATCTTCATGCCGGACGAAAAGGCGCGCCGTCTTGGACAGTCCGTCGCAGCCGCGCAGATTCCTGAAATCAAGTAAGCGGAACGGTGCCGAAGATGAGCGAACTGATTGTGGCCCTCGACGTGCAGACGCGCGCCGAGGCCGTGGAGAAGGTGAAGTTGATCGGCGATCCTGTGGGGTTCTACAAGATCGGCCTCGAACTGTTCACGGCGGAGGGTCCGGACGTCGTCAAGGCGGTGAAGGACCTGGGCAAGAAGGTGTTTCTCGACCTCAAGTTCCATGACATCCCGCGTACGGTCGAACGGGCCGTGCGCTCGGGCGGCAAGCTCGGCGTGGACTTGATGACGATTCACAGCGTGGGCGGCAAGGCGATGATCCAGGCGGCGCATGACGGGCCGCCCGAATTCGGCGCCGCCGCGCCGAAGATCCTCGCGGTGACCGTGCTGACCTCCTTGGACCAGACGGATCTGATGGACGTGGGTATCGTGGGCCGTACGCCGGCCGAGCAGGTCCTGGCGATGGCGCAGTTCGCGACGGGCAACGGCGCGGACGGACTCGTCTGTTCGCCGAAGGAAGTCGGCACGCTCTCGAAGGCGCTCAAGGCCGGCACGCTCTTCATTACCCCGGGGGTGCGGCCGGCCGGCAGCGCGGTGGGTGATCAGAAGCGTGTCGCGACGCCGGCGGATGCCGTGCGCGATGGCGCGACTCACCTCGTGGTGGGACGTCCCATCCTCGCGGCGGCCGATCCGGCTGCAGCTGCGCGGGCCATCCGCGCGGAGATGGATGTCTGAGGCCTCTACGTAGATGGTCATTGACTTCCACAGCCACAATTTCCCCGAGGCGCTCGCGAAGCGGGCCCTCGAGGTGATGTGTAGCAAGTTGGCAGCCTGCGGGCATCAGGCGCTGGTGCCCGTGGGCGAAGGAACCGTGGCGGCTCAGCTCAGGGACATGGACCGTGTCGGCATCGACCTGTGCGTGAACTGTCCTGTCGCGACCTACCCCGGCAATTTCGACGCCATCACCCGGCGGGCGATGGCGGTTCGTGCCGGTGCGGAAGGCGACGCGGCGGCGAAACGCATTGTGCAGCTCGGGTCGATCAACCCCAAGGATCCCGACTACGCCGCCCATGTGGCGCAGTTGAAAGAGCTGGGCATTCCCGGCATCAAGCTGCATCCCAACTACCAGGGCGTGCGACTGGACGATCCGCAGCTGGTGCCGTTCTTCACGGCCGTGCGCGATGCGGGGCTTTTCGTGATCAGTCATTGCGGGTTCGATCCCGGTTATGTGGACGAACCGTCGGTGGCTGGACCGAATGAAATCGCCTGGCTTTTGAAGGCCGTACCGGGACTGAAGTTCATCGCCGGACACTTGGGCGGCGAATACGATGCGCCGCCGCACGCGACCGATCAGTTGCTGTCGTTTCCAAACTGCTGGATTGACACGGCCGCGCAGTATTTCCGTTTCGATGCCGAAGAGACGCAGCGGATCATCCGCGAGTGGCCGGCCGACCGCATCGTCTTCGGGTCCGACTATTTCTGGTGCGACCAGTCGAAGGTGGTCGCGTGGGTGAAGGCGTTGCGTCCTGATCCCGCCGAACAGGAACTGATTTTCCATACAAACGCCGAGCGTCTGCTTTTCGCCGATTCCCATTGACCGCGAACTCGGTTTTGTGGTAAGATTTCCCGCATGAGAATTTTTAATCCGGTTGGGACCATTTCAAAAATGGTCGTATTCGGGCTTCTCTGCGTAACGGTGGGAGCGCGTGCGTTTGCTGTAGAGGTTACGCCCGAAATGGCGTCGCGTGCCGTGAAGAACTGGCGTGCGACGCGGGATGCGTTTGGGTGCAAATTCGGCAGCCAAGTCGCCGCGGCACGTCGGTGTGAATCCGGCGAGGCGAAGTTCAACGTCGTCAAACTTGAAGGCGGTGGGTTCGTCGTCACCTCGGCGGATACGGAGGTGCGCCCCATTCTCTTCTTCTGCGACGGCGAAGACCTCGATGAGGATCCCCGTAACCCGCTCTTTGCATTGTTGAAGCAGGATATGCGGCGTGCTGCGGCGGCAAACCGAAAAGGCAGGGCGACGCTGGCCTCGGTCGCCCCCGTAGGTGGTGGGGTTGACGCGGAGGAAGGTACGAGCGGCCGCACGAATGAGCGCCAATGGGCGGAGCTGCTGACAGAGACGTCGGCGGCGAGGTTGTCCGCCATCCGTACCCCTTCGGATATTCGGGTGGACAAACTGGTGCAGTCGAAGTGGAGCCAGAGCACGGTGAGCGGTGGTGGTTTGTTCTCCAGCAAGAAGAATGTCTACAACTATTACACGCCCAATAACTATGTCTGCGGCTGTGTCGCGACGGCGATGGCGCAGATTATGCGTTACCACCAGTTCCCTACCGCCAGCATGCCGCAGTTTTCCAACCCGTACTGCAGCGTGGACAAGGTCGATACCGAGTTGACCTCGCTGGGCGGTACGTATGATTGGGCGAACATGCCGTTGTCGCCGGGCAGTTCGATCAAAACCGACCAGCAAAAGGCCATCGGCAAACTCTGCTACGACGCGGGTGTGGCGGTGTCGATGAGTTACAAGAGTTCGGGGAGCGGTTCCAATGTGTTTATCGTGCCGCACGCATTCGTGAACAGGTTTGGCTATCGTGGGGCGATGGGGTCGCTGTGGAGTGACGGTAATTCCAGCGTGTCGTTGGAACGTACGCGTCGTGCGATGATCACTAACTTTGATGCCGGGCTGCCGATCGAAATCGGCATCACGGGTGACGGTGGGCACGCGATCGTGGCGGATGGCTACGGCTATTCGAGCGGTTCTTTCTGCTGTCATCTCAACTTCGGCTGGTCGGGTACCGACGATGGCTGGTACATTCCGCCGGATCTGGGTGATTACAACCTGATTGATGAACTTGCCTACAACATCTTCCCCACCCAGGACCCGACCTGTGCCATCGTGAGCGGACGTGTTCTCTCCAGTTCTGGTTCTGTCGCTTCAGGTGTCGCAGTGAAGGCGGTGAAGTTTGGTTCGACGTCGGCTACCACAACAACGAACAGCAAGGGCATTTTTGCACTTTTTGTGAAACCGGGAACTTATTCAATCAAGGCGGAAAGTGGACTCAGTGTCGTGACGGTGACTGCGACACCGACGGCGTTGAAGTCGCTATCTCCCGTGATCCAAAACGGTAACCCGACAGGCTCTTACTGGACCGGCAACCGGGATGCCGAAATTTGCAATGTCCACGTGGGCGACATCAAGCTCGTCAACCAGACGCCGATTGCGAAGATCGGCACGACGAACTATCTCTCGCTGCAGGCGGCTTGTGCGGCGGCGGCGGCAGGGCAGACCGTGACGCTGCTGGCGGATACGGCGGAGACTGAAGTGACGGTGACGAAGGGTATCACGGTCGACTTCGCGGGACACACGTTGACGGGAACGCTCTATGCGCAGAACAACACGTCCGGACAGACCCTGACGCTGAAGAACGGCACAATCTCGGGCGCGAGCGACAGCTTCGACGGTGCGTCCGGCACGACGACCACCTTCCCGAATGGCGCTGTGAATTTTGAAAACATGACGATGACGGGGACTGTTTGGAGCGATGAACATCCGTTGACGTTTGTGAGCGGAACGTATGAGGGGACGATCTCGGTCGGTGCGACGTCGGCGACGATCCTGGACGGGAAATACGCGAGCCTTGCGCATACGGGGACCGGACTTTTCGTGGTAAAGGGAGGAGCCTTCGCGGGTTCCTTCTCGGGCCTCGTTTCGTCGCCGTCTGGTTATGCCCTCGTGCGTACGGGAACGGATCCGGTCTATCCGTGGACGCTGGGTCGTGTCGTCGCTCGTATCGGGGAGGAAGGCTATCCGACATTTGCCGCAGCCTGTTCGGCGGTGCTTGCCGGACAGACGGTCGTGCTGGTTGACGAGGCCGACGAGTCGGAAATCCTGTTGACGCGCGGGTGTACGATTGATCTGGGCGGACACACCTTCGCGGGACATTTCATTTGCACGAACGCGATTTCCACCACCGTGGCGTTCACCAATGGAAAGGTGACGGGCGAGATTTCCGTCGTCAGTCGTGGTGCGGCTTCGGTCTCGAACGCCTGTACGGTGGCGACATTGCATGGTGAAAGCGCCGGCATGCTGCGAGTCGACGGCGGAACGGCGACTTCGGTCGTACAGGATGGTACGGGCAAGCTCATCTTGATGTCGGGCACGATTGGTCAGGCGACGGGCACCTCGTTTACGATGGCCGGCGGTACGGCAGGAACGGTGTCGATGACAGATGCCAGCGTGGTTTCCGGTGGTACGGTGACCTCGCTCACGAGCAGTGGATCCGTCAAGCTTACGGGGGGGACGTTGGGAACCCTGACCGTGGCGGGATCGGCCCTCTCGACGATGACGGATGCCGTGGTCGACAGTTTGGTCCATACGGGAACGGGACGTGTGACCGTGAACGGCGGAAGCTACCGTTCGTTTACGACGACGGGTACGGGTGCGGTTGTGCTTCGCGGAGGACGCTATGGTGCGCCCGTCACCGGCGATAACGTCACGCTGACAGACGGGTATCGTTGGGTCCAGGACGGACAGGACGCGATCTGCCCGTGGATTCTGTCCAACCAGATTGCCTGTATCGGCGATCGTTTCTTTGGGACGCTGGCGGAGGCCTGCGCTGCGGCTGCGGTGGGGGAAAAGGTGAGCTTGCTGGCCGATGACGACGAGTCGGAGGTGCTCGTCAAAAACAAGTGCGTGATCGATTTCTGCGGAAACATCTTTAGTGGCACATTGGTTTGTACGAATGCGATTTCAACCACGGTTGTGCTCGTCAACGGCAGACTGACGGGGGAAGTTTCCGTGGTCGGTCGTGGCGCGGTGTCGGTTTCAAACGACTGCACGGTGGCGATGTTGCGCGGCAAGAGCGCCGGCATGTTGCGTGTCGACGGCGGAACGGTGACCTCGGCTGTACAGGAGAGTACAGGCAAAGTCATTCTGATGTCGGGCCAGATCGACCAGGTGACGGGAGAGTCGTTCACGATGAACGGCGGAACGGCGGGAACCGTTTCGATGATGGGTGCCAGTGTGGTTTCGGGCGGGACGGTGACGTCGCTCGTGAGCGGCGGGTCCGTCAAGCTCACGGGTGGCACGTACGGGACGGTGACGGCTGCAGGAACGGCGCTGTCGACGGTGACGGATGTCGTGGTCGATGCCTTTGTCCATACGGGAACAGGGCGCGTGACGGTGAACGGCGGACTCTTCGGTTCGTTTACGACGACGGGGAACGGAGCCGTCGTGGTGCGCGATGGACGCTTCGGCGAACGGATTGAAGGCGAGAATGTGTCGCTTGCGGAAGGGTTCTACTGGTACAGAGACAACAAGGAAGAATCCTACCCGTGGCGTTTGACGACGATTCGTCCGTCCGAACGGACGGCGACGTGCATCTTGTTGCGTTGATAAAAAGAAAGGAATGACCGATGGAAGGGCATGTGGAGACAATTTCAGAGCTGAACGAAATCGTGCGTAAGGGTGATTTCCCGTTGCTCGTGAATCGGGAGGAGTCGCGCCATGTGGCGACGATCGTGCGCATTGCCGAACGTATTTCGGCTCAGCTGCCGGTTGTCCGGCTGGTTCTGGTGGCGGGACCGAGCTCCGCCGGTAAAACGACGACCGCGATTCGTCTCTGCACGCGTCTTCAGGAGAACGGCCTGTCGGCGTTGCGCCTTTCTACGGACGACTATTTCGTCGGCGATGCACGCAATCCGCGTGACGCGAACGGCAACCTCGACTATGAGACGGTCGAAGCCGTGGACCGTGAACGCCTGGTGGCGGATCTGACGGGGCTTTTTGCGGGCGAGGCGGTCCATCTGCGCAAGTTCGACTTCGAGAAGAAGGACGGTTTCGACGAAGAGAAGACGACCACCTTGCCGCCGCGCGGCATTGTGGTGATCGAGGGCATCCACGCGCTCAATCCGCTGCTGACGACGGGCATTCCTGAAGAAATAAAGTTCCGCGTCTATCTCAATGTGTTCACCTATCCGGCGGCGGAGGGGGACTGTCCCTATTTCGCGGACGACGTACGTCTGATGCGTCGGATCGTACGGGATGCGAACTACCGCAACGAGTCCGCCGCGATGACGCTTGAGCGTTGGCCCAGCGTGGCGGATGGCGAGCAGAAGTGGATCAATCCCTATCGCGGTCTGGCGGATGCCGTGTTCAATACGGGGTTGGACTATGAACTGGCCGTTTTGAAGCCCTACGCGAGCGAGCTCCTCTGCGGCGTGGATGGTCCGTGCGCCGCCGAGGCTGAGCGACTGCAGAGCGTCCTTGCAACCGTCAAAGAGGCGCCCAGCGAAGGCATCCCCGGCAATTCCATCCTGCGCGAAACAATCGGCGGCAGCCACTTGGACTACTAGTTCAAAATCTGTTGGACTCGGGCTCGGATTTTGTTATAATTCTCACAGTTGGTTAACTGTTGTTTGTCATTGCGGTGTTAAAGAGGAGGCACTTGAAGATGAAGGACATATCGGTGAGGTCTGCGTGTAGTCAAAATCGGACGCGGCGTTTGCTGGCGTTTCTTGTGTGTGTTGCACTGGGCGGGTGGTCCGCCTGGGCGCTGCCGGACGGGTTCACGGCGCTCGACTACATCGAGTCGACGGGCGCGCAGCGTATAGATACGAACTATACGGTTGTGGAGGACGTGACGACGGCCGAGTTCGACTTCGGCCATCCCGTGTATGTGAACGACACGACCTTCTTCGGGCTCAATGCGTGGAATGGCAATTGCTTCCTCTTCATCATGCAGAGCAACTACTTCCGCTTCTACGGAACGAACGGCTATGCGACGGGACCTGCGGCGTCGTTCGTGTCGACGGAAGACTACCACATGAGCATCAACGACCAGAACCAGTTCTCGCTTCGTTGTGCCAACGCGCGTACCTATGCCGTGGCGAACAACCGAAAGCTCGACAAGGCGTCCGTTAAGACGCTTTCGATCTTCGGCGTGAACGGGCAGAATTCAAAATACCTCGGCAAGTTCCGCTTCTATCGTCTGAAGCTCTTCGAACGCGACGAACTGAAGCGCGACTATGTGCCGTGCCTCAATGCGAGCGCGAAGCCGGGCATCTACGACAACGTGACGGGCGTATTCCACGCGAACGTGCTTGGTGGCGCCGATTTCAACTACCAGGTTTCGAAGGTGTGGAACGCGGGCGAGGCGAAGAAGGCCACATGGGGGGCTGCTCATGACGCGGAAAACTTCAATCTCGCGCGCAACTGGATGGTACAGGATGTGAACGGCCGCAGCGTAAACGCCTCTTCGGCCCCGCCGGATACGGTGGATGTCGTGGAGCTCGCGGCCGACGCCGATTGGCGCGGTTTTAATCCGTCGTCCCTCATCGCCTATCAGAAGATCGACCTCAAGGGACACAAGCTTCAGCTTGCGTTCACGGCCGATCTCGCGGCGTTCGGCGAAATCACCGATACGGTCGGCGGCGGTGAACTTGAACTGACTGTGCCGGACGGGGTGACGCAGAACAACACCTCGCTCAAGATCTCGGGTCTTGTGAAGGTGGTGAAAGTCGGTGCGGGCACGCTTCAGATGTCGCGCCAGTGGCAGAGCTTCCTGGGCGGACTCGTCGTGCGCGAGGGTACGGTGAAGTTCGGTGCGCAGAGCATCTACTGTCCGCTCGGCGGCCAGGGCAACGTGCTGACCGTGGAGTCGAACGGTACGCTCGACTTCAACGGCCAGGGCAACGACAACGACTACCTCTACATCCTCTCGGGTGGCCGTCTCGTGAACAACGGCGCGAACATCGGCGTGGGGACCTCGTGCATCAAGCGCCTCGTCCTGACGGCCGATTCGACCATCGGCGGCACGGGCCAGTTCGGCATTGTGGGCTGGGGCTATACGCCCACGCATCTCTCTTTGAACGGCCACACGCTCAACATCGAGATGGCGAGCGCCGGTGCCATCTTCCATATCACCTACTGCACGGGCGATACGGGAACGATCCACCTCAAGAAGGGCACGTTCTACAGCTATGGCGCGAATTCCTACTGCAACCGCCTCGACGGCGTCGACTTCGTGGGCGATGAGGGCACGACGTTCCGCCAGGCGCCGAACAACAGCCAGAACGGCCACATCTATCTCAAGTCCGTCACCTCGGCCGGCGCAGTGGGCAAGGAAAACTGGATCTATACGGACCACTACCTCTTCGAATGCGACAATCCGCAGACCGTGGACGCCGCGCTCGGTGAAAAGACGGCGGGCCTTTCGAAGGTGATCAAGCGCGGCAAGGGCCAGTTGTCCATCGGTTGGGACCATCCCTGCTACGGCGGCGGCCTCGACGTGCAGGCGGGCAGCGTGAAGGCCATCGGCAAGCACTGCTTCGGCAAGAACGGCATGATCACGCTCGCTCCCGGCACCTGGCTCGACATCAACGGGCAGAAGGGCGGCTACCAGGCGCCCGCCACGATCATCGGCGACGGCAATGGCAATGGCGCCATCCAGGATACCTCCACGACGGCGACGGACTATGGCTACGGCTACCCGATCGTGGACCTCACGCTCGCAGGCGACGCCTCGCTCGGCTGTCCGTCGTCCATGGCTTTCATCAAGAACAGCTACGAGGCGATCGCCTGGAATCTCGGCGAATACACGCTCACGAAGAAGGGCGCCGGCGAATTGGCTACGGCGTCGACCACGCTGAACGGCACGGGCGAATTCATCGTGCAGGGCGGTTCGATCGCCACGGTCGCCACGATGACCTTCAACGTGCCCGTCACGTTCCAGGCCGATACGAGGCTCGATCTGAACGTCAAGAACAGTTCGAAGGGGGCGGCCTTCGTGTTCAACAAGGACCTCACCCTTGAAAACGGCGCGGCGCTGTCCGGCACGAGCGCGGGCGCCACGTTGACGCTTGGCGGGAAGTTCGTTTCCCGTGCGGACCACATCCCCGTCTCGAAGCTCATCCTGAAGGAAGGCGCGAAGATGGTGCTGCCGCTGGGCGCGACGGGCTTCACGGTCTCGGGCGGCATGGAAGTTCAGGGCGCGGCGGAACTCGACGTTTCGAACCTCTTCGCCTATGGCGAGCCGCAGGGGAGCGAACTCGTGGTGCTCCAAACGGGCTCGGGCTTCTCCCTCAACGGCGGTCCGCGGCTCACGGTGACGGGCGTGGGGTCGAACTGGAAGGTGGCCGCGATGAACGGGCACAACGTGCGCCTCATCAAGGCGAATGCCACGGAGACCTTGCCCGCGTGCGTTGAAACGGCCACGGTGAGCGTGAACGCGAATACGCTTTACGATTTCCCTGCCTCGATCGGCGCGAGCCTCGAGCCGGGCGTCTACGACCTCGCACGCTGGACGACGGCGGCGACGGGTTACGGCATGCCGACTTTGCGCATCGAGGGATGCCCCTACGAGACGGAGCTCGTGTGCGGCGTCTATGGCGTGAAGCTCCTCGTGAAGAGTCCCGAGCAGAGCGCGGCGAAGCCGATTCGCATCTGGCTTGCGGGCGACAACCGCATGAATGCGAACATGGGTTTCCGCATACAGCTCGTCCAGAAGCTCGCGCTCGCGGGCTGGAACGTGAAGACGGTGGGTGCGCGCTCGTCGAACCAGGCGGATCCGAGCGGTGCGACCGTGCGCGAGGCCTGGCGTCGCCACAACGGCATCGACGGCATGGGACTTAAGACGAACAAGAGCTACGCGGGCTTCCTCGAAGGCCTTGAGACTTACGCGCTGACGGCTGAGGAGCCGGAATTCACGGTGCTCTATTTTAGCACGTGGTCCTACTGGGATACGGCGCGCGGCTATCTCGACGGCGAGCAGCTCTTCGGCTTCTGGAAGGATGCGGTCGATCGCATCCTCGCGCGCTTCCCGAATACGACGGTGATCGCCGTGACGATGCCCACGGACACGCTTGATCTGAACCAGACGGACTACGCCACGCGCATTGCCTCCCGCACGGGGCTCAACGACGGCATCCGCGCGATCATGGCGAAGAGCGAAGCGCAGGGTGGCTTCCCGGCCGGCCGCGTGGTACTCTGCGATATCGACCGAAATATCACGCCGACGAAGGGCACGAACTGGAACGACAACTGGCAGTACACGGTTGTGGGCAATGAGCAGATCGCCGAAAAGCTGAAGGCGGCGTTCCTCTCGGCGGCCGACTTCAATGGCAAGCTCGGCGAAGCGAAGCTCTGCCGCGTGCGCAATTCGCTCAACCCTGTTGAAAAGGAACTCACGTTGCTCTTCAACAAACCGCTCTCGGGCATACCGGCCACGGTGGCGCTCGCCGAAACGGCGTATCCCGATGTGGTGGTGCCGCTTTCGGGCTTTGCGTTGTCGGAGGACGGACGCATGCTGACCTGCAAGCATGATGCGCACCTGACGCCCGGCATTTCCTACACGCTCACGGTGAACGGCGTCTCGGATCAGGCGCACCTCGTGAGCGCCCAGGCGCAGCGTTTCGAATTCGTGCCGCGCGCGCTCGGGCTCGAGAACAACGTGCCCGAAGCCTACACGCAGGGCTTCGTGCGGCTCGCGACGCTCGATATGCCGCTCAACTACCATTACGTGCAGGACACGGGCAAGACGCCCTACACGAACGAGCGTTCGCTCATGCCCGCTTCGGGCATCGCCAAGGCGGGCTACTACATCGAAGCCATTGAGGCTGTGAGCGGCGAATTGACCACGATGTGGATCGACTACGACGCGATTAGCGAGAACTACCTTGACATCATGCTTCCCGTCACCGAGGCGCTCCGCAAGCAGAAACCGGTGACGAAACTTCACGTGTGGAGCAACTCGCGCGCGGTGAAGACTGTGGAGGCCGACAACGACGCCGTGAACGGTTTCATCGAGTTCAACCCGATCAACTATTCGGCCACGGCCGCGAACCCCGCCGGTTCCACGGCGGGCTGGTTGCAGGCGGATAACAGTAAAAACCACATCTACGATTGGAACGACACGATGTCGACGGGCGCGACGAGCGGCCACGGCACGTTCCAGTTCTTCCGCATGTTCGCGAGCGGCGAGAACGGTTTCCTCCCGGCTGAAGCGCTCTTCACCTTCAACAGGTGGGGCTCCGACCATACGGACAGCGAGGGCTTCGGCTTCGGCACCTTCGCCGACTACAAGGTCTTCAATACGAGCAACTGGACGCTCGACCGCACGTTCTGCTACGGTGCGCCCGGTTCGGAAATGGGCGCCATCTCCTCGCCCGCCTATTCGCTGCGCCGCATCGAGTTCTATGCGAAGCTTTCCGTGGCGGATTCGCGCGATTTGGCGGTGGACGGCGACTGGACGGGGGCGACGGATCTCGCCCTCGCCACGCCGGGCAACTGGGAGAAGAACGGAACGCCGCTGACCACGCTCACTGGAAAGACGGTACGCGTACCGTCTGGCACTGCTTCGGTGAACTTCACCTATCCGACGAGCGACCCGACGGCGCTTTCTTCGACGACGTTGATGGGCGACGGTTGCATCGTGCTGAATACGGTGGGCGCGCTCTACCTGCGCACGCTTGACATGGGCGCGACGGGACGCCTCGTCTTTGACCCCACGAAGACGACGCTGCGCTTCGCGACGGCGCCGCGGTTTGCGGCCGGGGCGAAGATCTCCCTCGCGCCGCGCTTCGCGCAGACGACCTCGGGACGCTTCCTCCTCTGCACGTTCGATCGCGGCCAGGTGGTGGGTCCGGCGAATCTTACGGACATCTTCGACGCCTCGAGCGCCCATGCGAGCGAAGCGCGCGTGTGGGTGGAAACACTGGCGGACGGTTCGGGCCGCCTTTGGCTCGATCTCGATCCGGCGGCCGGCTACAAGCCTGTGCGTG
Source organism: Kiritimatiellia bacterium (assembly GCA_045641465.1). Lineage (GTDB taxonomy): Bacteria > Verrucomicrobiota > Kiritimatiellia > RFP12 > UBA1067 > RUG572. The sequence goes on from JAZUGW010000087.1 coordinate 14,634, forward strand.
TGATGTGCGTAGGCGATTCGATTACGCACGGCAGCGATTCGAGCTACGGCAACTGGCGCATTCCGCTCATGAAGAAGCTCTGTGCGGCCGGGTTCGATCCCACGGCCACGGGCTTCCGCTGCGACCAGAGTCTGGACGAAGCGGGCGCGACGATGCCTGAAAAGTGGATCTGGCATTCCGGCGTGGGCGGGCGTCGCCTCATCTCCGGCAACGGCGGCGGCGTGCAGGACGCGCTCGAGACCGAAATCGACCAGGCCGGCGATGTGGACGTGCTCCTTCTCAAGATCGGCACGAACGACATCAACTCCGACGGCGTGACGGCCGAGACGCTCTTCACGGCTTGGACGAATACCGTGATGCGCATGCTCAACCAGAGCAAGTGCAAGATCGTCGCGGGCGCGATCGTGAACATCAACGACGCGACAAAGAACGCGAAGGTGACGGCGTTCAACGCGATGATCAAGGCGGCGATCGAAGGGGGCCAGATGTTCGAGCCGAACCGCGTGTTCTTTGCGGACCTCTACACGGCCTGCCCGCGCTTCGATGCCAACGGCAACTTCATTCCGGGCAGCTTCCAGAATGCGACCGATCTCCATCCCGACTGGTACGGCGAGGATCTCGTGGCGGAAGAATACGCGCGCGTGATCCAGCTCGCGCTGGCTGGCGGCATGCCGCAGCACGCCGCCGAACCCACGACGAGCGGTATCCTGAACAACGTGCCGGAGGCCTATCGGGCCGGCTTCAAGCTGGCGCGCGTCTACAATGCGCTGCAGCTCGTGGACCTCACGAATGCGGCGACGGAGATCCCCTACGAGGACTTCTCCGCGAACGAAGGCGCGACGCAGAACCTCGTGCGCGTGGGCTACTACATCGAGCTCAAGCGCAAGAATACGGCGATTACCGACTACCACGGCCGCGTGCGGTGGCTCTGGGTGGACGTGAGCGCCTTTGGCGAACGCGATATCGAAACGTGCGGTCTGCCGCTCCGGAAGTGGGCGCAGCAGCCGGTGACCGCGCTCCATGTCATCAGCAACATGCCGGGCATCGATGCGGTTGCCGCAGACGACGACACTCAGACGGGTTTCGTTGAATTCTGGCCCTACAATTACAACAACGGCGCTTCGGGCGTGGCGGGCGCGCCGGCGAACAAGTATAAGTACGACTGGAACGACGTGCGCGACACGAGCGGCACCTACGGGTCGATGCAGGTGCATCGCATCCTGCCGGCGGGTTCGCGCCAACCCGCGCAGGTTCTCTTTGCGTTCAACGCCTGGCGTGCGGCGACGGGCGACCGCTGCCTCGGCCTCGGCACCTTCGCGTATCATGACTCGTCGTTCGACTGGACGCACGTCTACGACGCCAATTCGAAGACGCTCTCTTCGGCGGCGTATGAGGTCGGACGTATCGAAATCTGGACGATCGGCATGAACGATCTGCCGCAGACGACCGAAGTGTGGCGCCCGGCGAACGCGACGGTGACGAACGTCGCGGAATCGGTGGCGGCCTGGATGACGGTGGGCGATACGGCGAGTACGACGCGCCACGGTTTCCCGATGGGTGCGATCATGCAGTTCGACTCGCAGGATGCGGGTGCGGACATCTGCAACGTGCCGGCGGGCTTGGCGGCGCGCGTCGTGAGCGTGACGGGTACGAAGTCCTACGTCTTCGCAGGACCGGGCCAGATCGTGGCCGATCACGTGACGTTTGCGCCTGCGGCCGGCAAGAAGGTGACGGTGAAGGGCGCCGGTATCGCGTCCGACGACATCGTGATTCAAAGGGGCACGGTGCGGATTGAAGAAGGCATTGGTATGAGTCCGTTCGGCGCCGGTACGACGGGCAAGGTGACGATCAAAAACGGTGGCCAGCTTGAATTCTACTATCCGAGCGCCTACTCCTACAACAACGCGATCTTCGATAGCGTGCTGTACGACAAGGAAGTTCATATCGAGGGCGACGGTCCGGACGGAAAGGGTGCCATTCTCGGCAACGGTACGGGCGCGAACGGCAACTGGTACAGTACGTTCGGGCGCGTGATTCTCGATGCCAACGCCTCCATCGGCGGCGAAAAGCGCCTCGACTTCCGTGCGGCGTGGGCGAACCGCCTGTATACGGGTCGTCCCACCTTGTCGGGTCCGGGCAAGACCTTCACGAGCCGCAACATGGCACCGGAATCCTACGACCTTGGTTTCGATTTCAACAACAGCGACATCGAGGTGGGCAAGATCGTCGTGGCGGAAGGTGCGAACATCGGCTTCGAGGGCACGTGCAACGTCGTCGCGACGGACGGCATCGAGCTCAAAAACGGTTCGCGTCTCGAACTCTGGAACGCAACGGTGAACGGTACGGGTACGATCTACATACGCGCGGGCATCACGGCGAAGATCAACGCCCGTTCGAGCACCTGCTACCTGCGTCTGCCGGTGGTGGTGGAAGAAGGGGGCACGCTGATTCTCGGCGGTACCGCCACGATGCGCTTCGAGGCGGGCATTGAGAATCGCGGCGGAACGATCCGTCAGGAATCGAGCGGCTCGCATTACTTCCTGAGCGATGTGATGGACGAAAACACAGCCTGGCGCGGTGAGTTCACAGGTTCGGGCCAGCTCGTCTTTGGCGACCCCACCACGGGCAAGGTGCCGGGCTTCCCGCTCCTCGACCTCACGGGCGCGGGTACGGGCAACATCTGGTTCCGCCTTTCGGAAGACCAGACGCTCGACGGCGGCACGTACAAGGTCAATGCGCCGAATGCGTCCGTGTTTGTGGATGCGCTCAATACGCCCGTGACGATCGAGGCGGTGCCGCGGCTCACCGTCAAGGATGCGGACTGGAATTTCAGTTCGCTCAAGATGGGCAGCAGCGCGAATCCGGGCAGCCTCGTGATCGACGGCGGCGAAGTGACCTGCAAGACGCTCACGGCGATTGGCGGTACGGATTGGCGTTCGGGCCGCATCGAGCTCAAGAACGGCGGCAAGCTCGCGGTGACGGCGGCGAACCACGGTGTGGAATCGTGTGCGGCGCAGATCGCCTCGACCACGTCGACCGGTAATGCGCTCGAGAACGTGATCGAAGTGGGAAGCGGCAGTGAATTCGCCGTGCCGAACGGCTACTTCTTCAATGGCTGGTCGGGCCGCTATGCGCGCACGGAAGTGAACGAGGGCGCGACCGCGACGCTCTACGGCATCAACGGCCGCCGTCGCTACAACGGCGTGAACGGTACGACGAAGCACGATTCGATCTTCCGCATGAACGGCGGCACGCTCAACCTCGGTCCGGGCGGCTTCCTGCACGGCTATACGGCGTATGCGGGGAGCGCTCAGTCGAACGAAGTGCTGAAGGACCATTACGCCGAGTCGGGTTCGCTCTTCCGTCTCAACGCGGGTACGCTCGTCGCGACGGCGGATACGGTTTCGGACAAGAACCAGAATTCCGAAGGCGTGGATATCGTCTTTGGCGAATCGGGCTTGCGTGCGGGGGCGTTCACGATCAACCCGAATGGCTACAACCTGAATCTCCGCAGCGGTATCAAGGGCTGGAGCGATGTGACGGTGAAGGGTGCGGGATCCTTTGTGACGGATCCCCATGTGAAGGGTTTCGCGCAGGGCAAGTGGCGCGTTGAGGAAGGCGTGAACGCCCAGCTCGACGGCGCGGCCGGCTTCATGGGCGGCCTTGATCTCGCGCCGAATGCGACGGCGCGCGTGAACGCGATCTCGACGGGCCTCGTGGAATTCCTCTGCGGTTCGTTCACCTGGGTGGGCCTCACCAACGCCACCTACATGACGCGCTACACCTTCTATGCGGATGACCTCTACTACGCGCAGCGCAAGACCCATGCGAACGGTCCGAACTATCAGGCCTTCGCCTATCGCGGCGAATTCTACGTGCCGGCGGACAAGGCGGGTACCTGGTGGTTCTTCGGCCAGTGGGATGACGTGGTGGTCGTCCAGGTGGACGGCCAGGTGGTGGTGAACGGCGGCGGCACGGCTTCCCGTGGCTCCATCGCGCTCGCGGAAGGCTGGCATCCGTTCGTCGTGTATGTGAACGACGGCTACGGCGGGAAGGGTCCGAACGCGATCGGCGTGGGCTTCCGCGTCGGATCGGACGGCGGCACCACGGCCGGGAACTACACGGAGTTCAATACGACCACGCTCGCGATGCGTCCGGCGCATCAGGTGAACTGGTATCAGAAGAACATGGCGGCGAACTTCTTCGCCGAGACGGCGAACCTTGCGGACATCTTCGCCTTCAACATCCAGGACTACGACTGGATGCTGCCGACGAACTCGGTGAAGATGTGCAACTGCACGGAGACGGCGTTCAAGGACAACAACTTCAAGCAGCGTCGCAACTATGTGAAGGGGACGTTCTGGGTTGATCCGGCCGAGGCCGGTACGTGGGCCTTCCTCTGCGGCTTCGACGACTACTCCGGGTTGAAGATCGACGGCCGCATCATCACGGGAACGCAGAGCTGGACGCAGCAGGTGGGCGGCTCGTGGGAGGCGACGCCGGGCCTCCATGAGTTCGAGATGGTCTTCGGCGACACCTCGGGCGGCTATGGTCTCGGCATCTACTCGGGCCTCGCCGGCAAGGCGATGATCGCCGTCTCCGTGAATGGCGCGGAATACGTGCCGTTCGATGAAGACTACTTCGGCATTGCCGAGGTGAAGTATGCGGGTCTTGCCGGTACGAGTACGCTCGCGAAGGGATCCTGCCTCACGAACGCCGGCGCGGCGCCGTATCCGATCATCGGCACGGTGTTCGGCGGCGGTACGCTCGACGGCGCCTTCCGCTTCGAGGGCGGCTGGCTGGGCGTGACGGGTGTGGGTTCCAACTACGAGAGCGTGAAGTTCGCGCATGCGGCGTCCGATACCTTCAAGGGACTTGCGGGTGTCGTGTGCAACTTCACGGGGCTTCCGGGACGCAATTCGTATTGCCTCGGCGATGCGATGGGCCTGACCGATTCGGAGGCGCGTGCGCTGCCGGTGGTCGTGGGCGTGTCGAACGGCGGAAACTACAACTATTCGCTCCACGCCTCGTCGATGCACTGCGAAGTGATCGGCGGCAAGCTCTATCTTGTCGATCCGATTTCGATGAATTCGATCATCTTCTTCCGGTAAATCGACTTCAGCTCAGTTCTGCTGAGACGAGAATTCCGCTCCCATTCGGGGGCGGAATTTGGTATAATACTCGGCACACATGAAAGAAAATCTCTCTCTGATCCTAACAGTCCTCGTGACCGTCACGGGGGGTCTTGGTCTTTTTTTGCTGGGAATGAAGCACCTTTCCGAAGGGTTGCAGGCGACAGCGGGCGGCGGATTGCGCAAATTCATGGCGCACGCGACAAGCCATCGTCTGGTTGGGATCGGAACAGGCATCTTTTCAACGATGCTCGTTCAGTCAAGTTCGATCATCACGGTGATGCTCGTCGGTTTCGTCTCGACGGCGCTGCTGACGTTGCCGCAGGCGATCAACGTGCTAATCGGCGCGAACATCGGCACGACGGCGACAGTGTGGATCATCGCCATCGCGCCAGATCCGCAGATGCTCGGATTCATCGGCGTCGGCCTTGGTGGAATCTGCTACTTCTTCATTCGAAATGAACGAATGCACAACCTCGGCTTGGCGGTCATCGGCCTTGGCCTCGTCTTCCTGGGCCTCTACTTCATGTCGAAGGGCGTGACGCCGATCAAGACGAATCCCGAGTTCTCGAACGTGTTCACTACGATGCGGGCGGACACGCTCTGGGGGGTGATCAAAATCGCGCTTGCGGCGATGCTCATCACGGCCGTCATCCAGAGTTCGGCTGCGACGATTGCCATCGCCATGGCCCTGGCGCAACAGGGGCTCATCACCTATGATGTCGCGATCGCGGTGCTCTTTGGTGCGAACATCGGCACGACGGCGACGGGCTGGATCGCCGCACTGGGCGGTACGGCGGATTCCAAGCGCACGGCGCTCGCCCATACGCTTTCGAATGTCATCGGGTCGATCGTGTTCGTTCCGTTCTTCTACGTGTTCTTCGTGAAGGTGGGACCGTGGCTCTTCCCGAACTACGCCGCACCCGAGACGATTACGGTGAGTGGGCAGTCCGTGCAGGCCTATACGCACATGATGGCGCCGATCGCCGTCACGGATACGCTTTTCGCCATTTGCCGCGGCATTCTCTTCTTCCCGTTCGTGAAACCGTTCGCGAAGCTGATCGAGAAGCTCGTCAAGCAGCCCGAGAACGAAAAGCCGCATCTTTCCACGTTGACGACGGTTGTACGCGTGTCGCCTGTCATCGCCTGCGACCAGGCGCTCGTGGAAGTGCAGTTCATGCGCGACAGCAACCTGGAAATCCTCGCCTGCGTGCGCAAGGTGCTGGAAGGCGTGGCGACGAGCGAAGACGAGACCCACATCACACATCGCGAAGACATTCTCGACAACGTGCAGCGCGAAGTCACCGAATACCTTGGACAGCTGATGGTGAAGCGTCTGCCGGCGGATGTGGCCGAACGCTCGCGTCGATTGCTGCGACTCACGGACGAGCTGGAATCGGTGTCCGACGAAGCGGCGAAGGTCCTCAAGGTGACCAAGCGTCTGCATACGGCGGGGCAGAAGATGTCCGACGCGTCACGCGGGGTGATGTTGCAGGTCCACGACCGGGTGTTCGCCTTCGCCGAGAAAATCTCGCCGTGGCTGGTGAGTCCGCGTCCGAAGATCGACATCGAGGCGGTGCAGGCGGAGTCGTCGTCGATCCACGAGATGGTTCGCGACTGCCGTCGCGTGCAGCTCGGTCGGGTGGGTCCGGACGATCCCGATTCGCCGCTGCGCGTATTGGTGGAGCTTGATATCATCAACGCGTACGAACGTGTGCGCGCCTATTATACGAACATCGCCGAGACGCTGGCCGGCGGAAAGAAGCAGTAGAAAATGAAGATTGCGAAGACGGTGCTGGAATGCGTGGGGCATACGCCCCTGGTGGAGATTTCGACGAAGCTGAACAAGGGAAGGGCACGCGTCTTGGCGAAGCTGGAGAGCTTCAACCCGGGGGGCAGCGCAAAGGACCGCATCGCGATCACGATGGTCGAGGCGGCCGAGCGGGACGGTACGCTCAAGCCGGGTGCGACGATCATCGAACCCACCAGTGGCAACACGGGCGTGGGACTCGCCCTGGTGAGCGCCGTGAAAGGCTACCACCTCATTCTCGTCATGCCCGACACGATGAGCGTCGAACGTCAGCGTCTGGCGCGCGCATTTGGCGCGGAAGTGGTGTTGACGCCCGGTGCCGAAGGAATGAAGGCTTCGATCGCGAAGGCCGAAGAGCTGAAGGCGTCGATCCCGGGATCGTTCATCCCGCAGCAGTTCGAAAATCCCGCCAATGCGCCGGCGCATGAGTTGACGACGGGGCCGGAGATCTGGGCGGATGCCGACGGCCAGGTCGATGCGATTGTCGCCGGTGTCGGTACGGGCGGCACGCTGACGGGCATGGGACGCTATCTCAAGAAGATGAATCCCGCCGTGCAGGTGGTTGCGGTGGAGCCGGACGAGAGTCCGCTGCTGTCGCAGGGGTGGGCGGGACCGCACCAGCTGCAGGGCATCGGCGCGAATTTCGTGCCGAAGGTGCTTGATCGCGCGCTGATCGATGAAGTCGTTCCCGTGTCCGCCGCCGCAGCCGGTGAAACGGCACGGGCCGCCGCGGCGAAAGACGGCCTGCTCGTCGGCATTTCCTCCGGTGCGGCCTTGTGGGCGGCGCTGGAATTGTCGAAACGTCCGGTGTATGCGGGCAAGACGATTGTGGTGCTGTTGCCGGATACGGGCGAACGCTATCTTTCGACGTGGCTTTTCGCAAATTGATTTTTCTCAACGTTTGGATCGGATGAAAACGGGAGTTGTCGATATGGTTCTGAAGAATAAAATCGTGGGCGTAGGACTGGTGGGATGTGTGGCGTGTCTCGCTTCGGCGCAACCCTATCGCTATTATCGGTTCACGGTGGAGGCCACGGGCGGAGAGCCGCTGCAGCTGTCCGAAGTGAAGCTTTTCAGCGGGGCCGCGGATGTGACGCGTCGTGCAAAGCAGGTCCTTTGGAACGACCAGGGATTCAATCCCGTTTTCCCGACCTACAAGCCGCAACGGGCGGTCGACGCCAACCTCGGAACCAAGTGGTACGACGACCGGATGGTGGCGGCCGATGCAGAGGTGCGTGCCCGCACCTGGTTCACGCTTGACTATGGCGAACCGTTGGAACTTTCGCGCTACGAATGGTATACGGGCGACGATGCGACACGCTATCCGCGGCGCAACCCCACGTCCTGGCGGCTTGAAGGATCGAACGACAATGCGGCCTGGACGGTGCTGGATGCCGTGCGTGGGGCGAAGCCGCCGGTGGAGAACAAGGCGCTCGCCTATCGCCGCCGCTTCTCCGGAGGTCCGGTTGAAGGGGCGATCGACGTCCTTGACATCGATCCGACGACGGGTACGGTGACATATCCTGAGAAGGGACAGAAACCAGGCGGACACGGCCATGCAACCGTCCACGGTTTCGGCAAGACCTTCCCGGGGGCCACGACGCCGTTCGGGATGATCCAGCTCTCGCCCGATACCCGCACGGGCGGCGACAACGGTCCGGGGTATTCCTACACCCACCGGACAATCGAGGGCTTCAGTTTCCTGCACATGTCCGGCATCGGCTGGTATGGCGATCTCGGCAACATCCAGGTGATGCCGGGGCGGGCGAATACGAGCCGCTACTCGCATGACGAGGAAGTGGCCACCGCCGGCTACTACCGTGTGCGTCTCTCGGATGCGAAGGTCGACACCGAGCTCACTTGCTCGCGTACGACGGGCATGATCCGCTTCACCTACGAAGAGGCCGGCGAAGGTTCGCTCAAGATCGACCTTGCGCGCCGTATCGGCGAACTGCGGCGGGCGAAGAAGTTCGGCGGACAGGACTTCCGCATGACGGGTCCGGCGTCCTTCGAAGGGCGCATCGTCTGCGACGAACGCGACGGCGGCTGGGGCCGCGGCCATGGACACGTCAACTACACGGTCTTCTTCCGCGGCATTCTTTCCAAGGCGCCCACGAAGGTCGGTGAAACGGGCGGCACCTCCAATCGCGTCGTGCGGATGGACTTCCCCGTGGCGGCCGGCGAGCAGGTGCTGATGCACGTGGCCGTGGCGTATGACGACTACCCGTCTGCACCTGTCGGCTTCGACTTCGACGGAATGCACGCCGCGGCCGAAGGACTTTGGGCGAATGCGCTGGACGGCATCCGCGTGAAGGGCGGTACCGATCTCGAGCGCCACATCTTTGCGACCTCGCTCTACCACGCCTTCATCGACCCGCGTGAAATCGGGCGCGGGAAGGTCGGCGGGCACGAATTCGTGCGGCGCACGATCTTCTCGGGTTGGGACTGCTACCACAGCGAGTATCCGATGCTGACGCTGCTTCGTCCCGATGTGACGTCCGACATGATCAATTCCATCATGGACACGATGGTGCAGGGCAAACGCAAGTGGCTTTCGAACTTCGACGTCTTCGGCTGCTACTCCGACTGCATGATCGGCCATCCCGTGATGTCGCTGATGGCGGATGCGTGGGAAAAGGGCATCCACACGTTCGACGCCAACTTGGCGGTGGACCTCTGCCGCATCACGATGGACCTCAAGGGCAACGACCGCAAGACCGGCTATGACGTGAAGACGTATTCGCCGCTTTCGGCGACATTGGAGAATTGCCACCACGACTGGTGCGTGGCCAAGTTGGCCGATATGATCGGCCGCAAGGATGTGGCGGCCGAGTACTATGACTACGCGAAGAGCTACACCAACAGCTGGTGCCATGAGGTCGGTTGGATGCGGGCGCACGTACATGGCAAGCCGGGTGTGTGGCGCGCGTGGCATGGACGCCAGCAGCAGGATGCCGGTACGGCGGAATCCAATCCCTGGCAGCAAGGCTGGTTCGTGCCGCACGATGTCGAGGGGTTGATGAAGCTCATGGGCGGCAAGAAGCGTTTCACCGAGGAACTGCAGCTGTTCTTCGACCGCACGCCCGCCGATTTCGGCTGGTGCGACACCTATAACCATCCGAATGAAGTCTGCCATGCGCTGCCGTTCCTGTGGCCGCTCTCCGAGAAGCCCGAGATGGTTTCGTGGTGGACGCGCAAGATCCTCAAGGGCGCCTACGGACTCGGTCCGTGGGGGTGCTGCGGCAACGACGACGAAGGCCAGATGGGCGCGTGGTATGTGCTCGCGGCGATCGGACTTCATCCGCTCTGTCCGGGCGATGGCCGGTGGTATTATTGCGCGCCGCTTTTCACGGAGACGACAATCCGTCTCGATCCGAAGTATTTCAAGGGCGGCACCTTCACGATCCGCGCGCCGAAGGCCGACGCGAAGCACTGGCGCATCGTCAGGGCGACGCTCAACGGCAAGGTCCTGGATCGCCCGTACGTCACCTCGGCGGAAGTGAACGCGGGCGGCGTACTCGAACTTGACCTGATCGAGTGATTCCTGTTTGACTTGGTCCTTCCGGTAGACGGTACAAATCTAGATCCGAAAGGTCAAAGAAATGAATAAAAGAGCAGCTGTAGGAGTGCTGGTTGCCGCGTTTTGCGCTTCGGCGTTTGCGGTGGCGTGCGAAACGAGCGCGGTGCTGACGCATCGGTGGAGTTTCAATGGAAATCTCGAGGACTCGGTTGGCGGCGCAACGGCGCAGAAGGTCGGCGAACGCGCGTTCAATCTCGGGCGCGGGCTCGTGAAGGGCGATGCACTTACATTCGAAATGTGGGCCACGCCTCAGGTGAAGCCGAAGGACAACTGGCCGCGGATTTTCGACTGGTGCAGTGACAAGATGCATTCCCTCGCCGTCTGCTGGGCGAACAACTCGGGCAATGCCGAGGCGCGCGTGCAGATTACGCAGGACCGTATTCTCTTCAGCGACGACCGTTCACTGACGCCGACGGTTCCCGGCAAACCCTGCCATTTCGCGATCACCGTGCAATCGGCGAAGGACGGTTCTTCGCGCGTCAAATGGTCGCGTCGCGACGTCGCGACGGGTGCGGTCGAGAAGGCGGGGTCGATTGATATCTCGGACTGGTCACTCGCGAATTTCATCGCCTTGATGGGTGGAAAGGACGACTTCTTCCTCGGCCATTCGCGCTGGAGCGCCGATACGGATGCACTTGTGACATACGATGAAGTGCGCCTTTGGAACACGGCGCTGAGCGATGAACAGCTTACGGCGAATGTGAAGGCGGGGCCGGACCGCTTGCCCGCCACGGTGGAACCGGCGGCGGCGTTCGCCGGGTCGGTCAAACCCATTCCGTCGTTCCTCTTCGGACAGAACCTCGAGCATACGCGCGCCGCCATCCAGGGCGGCCTTTCCGCGCAGCTCGTCCGCAACCGCAAGTTCGCCGGCAAGCCCAACCGGAAGGGCGTGGCGATGCTCTGGGAGGCCTACGGCACGAAGGCGTTCTATTCCCAGACGCAGAATCTCTCGTTCACGCGCCATGCGGCGCGAAGCCCGATGTGGCGCATAAATGAATGCGCCGCGCAGATGATCGTGGGCCTCGACGAGGCGGGCGAAGCGGGCATCTGCCAGCAGAAGATCGGTCTGCGGGGTGGCATCGGCCATACGTTCCGCGTGATTGCGAGCACGATGAACAATGAAGATGTCACGCTCGTTCTCCGCGTGACGGCGGAAGGGAAGACGATCGCCGAGAAGGCGTTCCCGCTCCGCTCGAAGTCGAAGCGCGATTGGAAGCGCCTCGCGTTTGACTTCACGCCGCCGGTCAACACGTACGGCGAGATTTCCGTGGGCGTGAAGGGGAAACATGCGGTTGCCGTGGGCGTGGTCTCGTTGATGCCGGTGGACAACTTCCGCGGAATGCGGGCGGACGTGATCGACAATCTGCGCGACATCGGCGCTTCGGTGATCCGCTGGCCGGGCGGCAACTTCGCGGGCGAATATCGTTGGCGCGACGGACTCATCGCCGATTCCGACGAACGGGCGCCGTTGCAGAGCTACACCGAAATCGAGACGCAGCCGTGTGGGCTTGGCTATGACATGAACGACATCGCGATGGACGACGTGA
>JAZUGW010000088.1:0-36657 GCA_045641465.1 Kiritimatiellia bacterium
GTCAAGCATCACGCGGAATTCCGCACCCGCTTCCGGCACGCCCGAAAGGCCCGTGCACTTGACCGGCGTCGAAGGCGCCGCCTCCTTGATCCGACGACCGCGGTCGTCGATCAACGAACGCACCTTGCCGAAATGCTCGCCGATGAGAATCGCATCGCCCACCTTGAGCGTACCGCCCGTCACGAGCAGCGTCGCCGACGGGCCGAATCCCTGTTCGAGCTCGGCTTCGATCACGATACCGTTCGCACGGCGCTTCGGATTGGCCGTGAGTTCCAACACATCGGCCTGAAGCAACATCATTTCGAGCAGGTTTTCCACGCCCTGTCCCGTCGCACCCGACACTTCGCAGCACACGATGTCGCCGCCCCACTCTTCCGGCGTCAGACCCGCCTTCTGGAGCTGCTGCTTGACACGCTGCGTATTGGCCGTGGGCTTGTCGCACTTGGTGATGGCGACCATGATCTGCACGCCGGCCTGACGGGCGAACTTGATCGCCTCTTCGGTCTGCGGCATGATACCGTCGTCCGCCGCGATGATGATCACCGCGATATCGGTCAACTGCGCACCGCGCTGACGCATCGCGTTGAACGCGGCGTGTCCCGGTGTGTCGAGGAACGTGATCTTGCGTCCCTGCACATCCACCTGGTAGGCGGAAATCTGCTGGGTGATGCCACCCGCTTCGCCGGCGGCCACATGCGCATGGCGAATGTAGTCCATCAGCGTCGTCTTACCGTGGTCGACGTGGCCGAGGAAGGTCACGACCGGCGCACGCGGCGACATATCCTCGGGCTTATCCTCCGGAATCTCGTCGTCCGCATCGATCGCCTTCAACACCGGCTTCTTGTTCGCCGCATCACGGGCATGTTCGATATTGACCTTGAAACCATACTTCTGCGCGACCTTGATCGCAACCTCGGGCTCCACGCGCTGGTTGATGGACGCCAGAATCTTGAGGCCCATCAAGTCGGCGATGAGGCGATTCGGACGAATACCGAGCTTCAGCGCCAGTTCCTTGACGACGGTCGCACCGCGGATCGAGATCTCGCGCGTCGAAACGGACAGCGAAATGGTCGGCTTCGGCGGCGCCACGGTCACCGTGGGGGCCGCGACCTTCGTCGTCACGATGGTAGGCTTGCCCACCGTCGCCCCGATCTGGACCGTCGGACGCGAAACCTTCATCGACACCGACGAAAAGCCCGCGCGCAATCCGCCCACGCGCGTGGAGACCGGCTTGGCCGGAGCCGCAGGAGCCGCCGCAACGGCCGGCTTCTTCGCCGCAGGAACCGTCGGCTTGGCCGGTGCAGCCGGCTTCTTGGCCACAGGTTCGACCACCACGCGCCGTCCCGCCTCGCGTTCCTTCTTCGCGGGTGTCTCCTTCTCGCGCTTCGCGGTCGGTTCCTTCTCTTTGTCCTTGTCCTTCTCTTTCTTCGCATCCTTCTTGGCGGAGGATTTGCCGAGATCCTTTCCGTGCAGATAGTCGCGCGCATCGACATCTTCGACGTCTTCGAAATCATCGCCCCGCAGATCATCCTCTTCTTCCGAAACCTGGATGCTCACCTTCGGCAATTCGGGCAACGACACGCCGATTTCCACCTTCGGCTCCTCGGCCTTCGGCGCCGGCTTTTCAACGACTTCAGGCTCCGGCGCGGAGACAGGCTCTTCGCTCGGAACAGGTGCAGGGGCTTCCGCCGGCTTTGCCTCGGCTGATGCAAGGACCAGCTTCGGCAGCTCGACCTTGTCACCCTTCGAATACGCAATGGCGCGCTGACGCGCCGCCTCAAGTTCGTCCGCTTGCGTCTTGTTCTTTTCCACACAGGCCGCCACGGCCTTCGCCGCCTTGTTCTTGCGCTTGGTCGCCATCTTCTCGGCGGCTGCCTTCACTTCCTTCGGTCCCACCTTGCGGAAGCATTCAAGGAGTACGGCCTCATCCTCGCTCTCGATTTCGGACAACGGCGAGTAGACGTCGAGTTCCGACTCTTCTGCCCACTGCATCACCATCGCGCTCGTAGCGCCGACCTTTTTCGCAAACTGATAAACTCTCATATTCTCGTGACCTATCAACTAGTTTACTCGACCCGCGTGTCGACGACCGGACTTAGACTTCCTCACCCTGCGCCGTCAGCTCGGCCACCGCCTGAGCCGCCGCATAGATGCCTTTCGCCGTCACCTCGTCGAGACCCGTGGCGGCGATGAAGCCGTCTTCGTCGCTCTCCACGATGCCTTCCACCGTCAGGAAGCCCGAATCGGCCAGCTGCGTCGCGATCGCCGTCGAGATGCTGAACGTCTCGGCGAGGTTCTTGATCGCCTCGTTCTTCTGGTCTTCGAAGCTCGCGAGCGCCATCGCCTTCGTCACGTTCACGCGCCAGCCCGTCAGCTTCGTCGTCAAACGCACATTCTGACCACGCTTGCCGATCGCCAGCGAATACTGGTCCGGCGCCACCGTGACATTCACCGTGTTCTCGTTGGGATCCACCTCGATGGTCTCCAACTTGGCCGGCGCCAACGCCTGTGTCACATAGACCTTCGGGTCGTCGCTCCACCGCACGATGTCAATCTTCTCGCCGTTGAGTTCACGCACGATGTTGCGCACGCGCGCGCCCTTCAGACCCACGCACGCGCCCACCGGATCGACCTTCTCGTCAAGCGTCCGCACGGCGAGTTTCGAACGGTAACCCGCGTCACGCGAAAGCCCCATGATTTCCACCACGCCGTCGGCGATTTCAGAAACTTCCAAACGGAACAGCGTCCGCACAAATTCCGGCGACGAACGGCTCAGGATCACCGACGGACCCGTCGCCTCGTCCTTGACGTCCTTCACGACCGCACGGACCGAATCGCCCACATTGTACTCTTCCGTCGGGATGCGCTCCTTGCCGGGGAGGAACATTTCCGTCTTGCCCACTTGCACATAGAGATCGCGACGAACCACTGCCGTCACAACGCCGCTCACGATTTCGCCCTTGCGGCCACGGAAATCATTGAAGGTGTTGGAACGCTCCGCCTCGCGGATCTTCTGCATGATCATCTGGCGGGAGGTCTGCGCGGCGATACGCCCGAGATTCGCCGCCGGCATCTCGACTTCGATCGTGTCGCCTTCCTGGATGTCCGGCTGAAGGCGCTGGGCCCGCTTGAGCGAGATGAAGCCCGTACCCGTCTCTTCATTCGACACCACCATGGTGTCGTAGACGTGGATGTTGAGGTTCTTGCGATCAATGACCACACGCAAATCATTCGTCACGCCAGGGTTCCGGCGTGCCGCCTGTTGGATCGCCTGTTCGATTGCGACCAGCACGATTTCACGGTCGACACCGCGCTCGCGCTCAATATAGCTCACAATCGTCAGCAAATCAGTATTCATGGCCATAATGCTCGTTCCTCTCTTGTCAAAAAACAACAAACCACCGCGGTGACTCGCTGAACCACCGTTGATTGGTGTGTATAATATCGTTTTTTAGGGCGACTGTCAACTAGAAAGAGGGGGAAATCGGGAATTACTTATTTGCCTTCGGCAAAACGGGAAACGATTGGCCGCCTTCCTTCGCGGAATACGAATAGAATCCATAGCGGATCCATCCGGGACCCGCCGCACCACCCGAACCGCGCTGATGCGTACGCAAGAGCGCTTCAGCAAACCCGGCCTCGATGAAACTGGCGATCTCCTCGGGCGGATACCAGACAACGACTCCGCCGAGATGGACATAGGCGATAACCGACCCTTCGGGAAGACTCGGCTCTTCGAGGTCCACTTTCGACATCATGCAGCCGAAACAATACTCGCCTTTCCCGAGGGAGATGCGAACACCTTTCTCGCTTTTGACCTTGGCCAGGAAATTCGTGACCGGCGCCAGCGAATAGCGCGTCGGGGTTTTCCGCTTCACGACCTGTCCCGCCGCATTGGTCGTAACGGTTTCGGTTCCGGGAATCAGTACGCCGAACTTGATGGGATCGAAGAGAGCCGCATCCGCCGGATCCAACGGTTCGGTCCGCTTGTTCGTCTGATACGTCTCTTCAGCAAATTCTCTCGCCCACGCGTTATCGAAATCCGGCTCCGTGAACAACCAGGCGGCCTGCACCACACCGCCCAACAGCAGCCCCAGCAGGATGCCCCACCGTTTCAAGCGAGGACCGGCCACACGGGTTATGTACGAATTCGTCACGCCCAACAAAGGGAGAAACGACAATGCAAAAACGGCAAGAACGATTTGCCGAGCAACCGAAATTCGCAACATGATATCAACCTCCTCGTTTTCATAAACAAACAACGTTGCGAGTATTATACACAATCACCATTCAGACTGTCAACACAGTTCCCTGGAGTTCACCCAACTGAAGACTGAAAATTGAAGATTGAAGATTGAAGATTGAAGATTGAAAACTGGAGATTCAGGTTCGACGCACGTGTGCAGTATCAAAGAACGCCCGTCTAGTTCTCTCGGCGTCGAACCTGCCCTACAGCGAAACCGAATCGAGTTCTTCTTCTTCCTTGCGGGCGTCGTTGAGGGCCTTGACCCATTTCAGCACCTCGGCGACCGGTTCCGCGAGATCGACCGGAATGAACTCCTCGGCTTTGACCTTCGCGTAGAGCGCACGGGCGAGCGGCACATTCTCCATAATTGGAATGCCCTCGGCAAGCGCCGTATCGCGGATGATCTTCGCGACCAAGTCGGCCCCCGACACCACGACCTTCGGCAGCGGCGCCTCGTCGGGACGGAACCGAATGCCCACGGCATAGTGCGTCGGGTTCGTCACGACAACATCCGCCTGCTTCGTCGCCTGCTGCGGAGGCGGACCGTTCAGAATCTCGTCGCGGAACTGGCGTTGGGCCTGCTTCACTTCCTGCGACCCTTCCATTTCCTTGTACTCGCGCTTCACCTCGTCCTTCGTCATCATCATCTGCTTGGTGAAGTTGCGCTGCTGGAAGAGACGGTCCACGACGGCAATCACCACATAGCCGAAGATCGTATAGCCGGCCAGGTTCTTGAGAATCACCTTCGTGACCGGGAAGATGTCGTCGATCGTTCCATAGCAGAGCTTGATAAGCGCGGGATAGGACGCAAGAATGATCTTGTAGATCAGGTAGCTGAGGAACGTCACCTTGAGGATGTTCTTGCCAAACTCGAAGATATTTTTAAGACAGAATATCTTCTTCGCGCCTTCAGCTGGATTGAGCTTCTTCAGATCCGGCTTGAGGGGCTCAAAGGTGAACAGGAAACCCACCTGGACGAGATTGGCTACCACGCCCGTAAATGCCGCGACACAGGCGAAAAGAAGCGAGTGTTTGAGGATCAGAATCACCGCCAGCTTGGCCGAGCCGATCATCTGGGGCGGATCGCTCTCCCCTAGGCGCGAACCAATGAATCGCAGCAACTGGCCGAAATCGTCGGTCAGCCAAACGCCCGTCAAGCCTAAAAGCGTCAAGAGGACGACGAGAATGGCCGTGGAAACCACGTCCTTGCTCGAGCAGACCTGTCCCTTCTGCCGCGCATCGCGCAGCTTCTTGGGAGTCGGCATCTCGGTTTTCTCGCCACCCTCGTCTGCCATAGTCGATCAGACAGATTAGACCGTCATAAAACCGCTACCGCCAAACGGCAACGGTTCCGCCGTAAGCGATGCATCCGCCGCAGGCTCGCTCGGACGGTAGTCCGCCAGCAGCTTGCGCCAGGTTTCAAGCACGTTCGCAAATTTCTCGAGGTCTTCCATCAGTCGTTCGATCGTCAGAACCGACAACGGTTCGCAGCGGCAGAGGAAGAACCTGCCGGACTCAGGATCGCGCGAAATCGTCGCGCCTGCCGTTCCTTGGAACAGATGATTCGCATTGAGCATCGCCGTCAGCAGCTGCTCGAGTCCCTGCGGCGGCGGTTCACCGATTTCACCATAGATGCTCAACATGCCAACTTCATCCAAGGCCTGTAAGGCAATCTGCATGTCATCCACACTCAATGCACACGTATTTTCCTGAAGCGGCAGGTCAAGTCCCAACTTTTCACCCAACCCCTTGATCAATTCATTGAATTCCATCTTCTACTCCTCTTCTTTATCATGTTCGACAAATCAGTTCGTCTGCAAAAGTTTGATTGCCGGTCCCAGAACGGCGCCCTCTTTCGTGTACATCAGCATATCCATGATGAACGGCAAATAGACGATGAGAATGCCAATGCCCAACGCGCTCTTCACCGGCATCGACAGAAAGAACACATTGAGCTGCGGCGCCGTGCGATTGACAAACCCCAGCCCCAGCGTCGCAAGGAACATCAGAATCACCGGGGGCGCAGAAATCACGACCGTCGCCTTCAGCATGTCATCCACTGTGCCCAGAATCTGCGCCGGCGCATTCGACGCCAAGCCGACAGACGAGCTGAAAAGCGGCCACACTTCGTAACTTGTGTAAAGCGCACCCAAAAACAAGAGGAACGCGCCCGAAACAAAGAAGACGGTCGAAACGAGCTGTGTAAAAAAGATCCCCATCGTCGACACTTGCGTCCCCGACAGAGGCGAGTAGACTTCGCCCATCGTCGCACCTCGCTGATTGTCGATGAAGTTGCCCACGTTCTCCGCCACCCAGAACGGAATAGCCGCAAAGAAACCGACAATAAACCCGATGAAAACTTCCTTGACCGCCACGAGTACCAACGGCCACAAGTTCAGTTCACCCGGCGGAAGACCGTTCAGCGCCATCGGCACCGCCAAAGCCGAGAACGCAATGATCGCCACCCGCCGCGCCGTTCCCATCACCATATTATCAGACAGCGCAGGACAGACCAGAAACGCCGTCCCGATCCGCGCCGCCACCAACGCGAAAGCAATGATGATTCGATGGTACTCGAGATAGCTCATGGACCGCTTAATGAATGAACGCAAAATGCGTGAAAATATCCTGCGTATAGGAGAGAATCGACCCGCCCATCCATGACGCACACGCCAGCAACGTAATCGAAATGGCGATGAGCTTCACCGCGAACCCCAGCGTCTGCTCCTGAATCTGCGTCAGCGCCTGCAGCAACGACACGAGCACACCGATCACCGTCGCCACGATGATCGGCACGAGCGACAACTGCAGAATGATGATGAGGCACTTCTGTGCGTAGTTGAGAATCTGTGCTTGATCCATTTTAGCTGCCTCACAGGAAATACGACTGAACAAGGCCCTGGACGAGCAACGTCCAGCCATTGACCATCACAAACAAAAGCAACTTGAACGGCAACGAGATGGTCACCGGCGAGACCATCATCATGCCCATCGCCAGAAGGATGTTCGAGATGATGATGTCGATTGCGATGAACGGCAAATAGACGAGGAATCCGATCTGAAAGGCCTTCGTCAGTTCCGATACGCAGAACGCCGGCAACAACACGAAAAAGCTTCGCTTGTCCACGACAGCCGGCTTCACCTCGCCCTGCTCGTCTTTCGTCGACCACAACTTTTCAGCCGTCGTGACGAAATACGCCACCTGCTTCTCTTCCGTGTGTTTCTCAAGGAAGTCCCGAAAAGGCTCGGCCGCCTTCTCGGCGACTTCAAGGCGCGTCTGGACTTCAGGCTTGTTGTCCTTCAATCCCTGATTGAGAATATCCCAGCTCTTCCCCACCGTGGGCGCCATAATGTAGAATGTCAGAATCATCGCCAAGGCATTGATCACCATGTTCGGCGGAATGGACTGCACGCCGAGCGCATTGCGAATCAAAGACATCACGACGACGATCTTCAGGTAACTCGTCGCAATCATCGCCACGAACGGCAAGAGCGACATGCCGATCAGAAGAGCGATTAAAGCAAATGGGTCTGTTGTGAACATTGTTTCCGTTCCCTCCTCTCATATGGGCGCTAGAAGTCGACACGTGACACGTGGAGCAGCCGGACCACCTGCTGTAGTCCGAGCGCTTCAACACGCCCCGTCGCCACCGCACGCGTACCTTGAAACACCGTCACCTCTTGCGGGAACGGTACAGGCGGCAAGGCTTCGTCCACCACCTGGGCAAACAGCAACGAGCCTTCCTCGGTCGAACAAATCCGTACGGCTGCGTCTTCCGGCAAATCGGATTGCCAGCGAGCGACATCAAGCGGCGGCAGCACGAGCCGGTCATCGGCCGCAAATGCCGCAACCTCGCTTGCCGACACTGTCAGCTCCGCATACACGGCACGCGCCGAACGCGCCATCGACCGAATCGACGCATGAGTGACATCCAGATTGTCAAGCACCCCAAAACGCGCGAGGATGGATGGCGTGATTTCAAGCGTAAACGGCATCTGCTGTCCATCCGGACGCAACAGCGTGAACGCCGTACCGTCCACCCGCTTCGCGGCATCGGCCAATCCCTTCACGGCGACAAGCTTCTTCGTTGCGTCTTCGAGCATCTGGAACAGCGGCCCGCATTCCTTCTCCACAAGCGCCAGCAGCACTTCGGACGGCAGTTCGTGACGACGCCCCCAGAGCAGATGCAGATCGGGATACGACTGCGAATCGGCAAGGCCCAACACACTCGCCTCGCCATCTAAAGTCAGCACGAGCGGCAAGACATCCGTCGGTTTTTTCTCGCCCCTCACCAGTACGCTCGGTGCATCCTCGTAGACGACGGACAAACGCCAGGCGGGCGATTGAAAAATCCCCTCGGCACTTGTCAGCTGTCCGTTCGGCCATTTTTTCAGGAGTTCTCGCGCATCCATCGGTTGAAGATCCTTCCCGCCTTAGACGGATTCCTTTCGTCCGGCCCCACGTGCCAAACCCGTTTTCAGACCCGCGCTGACTTTGAAACTAAACGCCGGCAAGGCCGCCACAAGGTGCTGCTGCAATTCCGGCAGACGCGTCGTGAGCATCTGCGTCAATTGTTCCGTCGGCGTCTGGAACGCCACATCCAGTGTCTTGCCCTGAACTGAAATGCGGATCTGCGAACCTTCGAGCACATCGGGCTTGAGCTGGACGAGAATCTCACCTTCACCCCGCATCAACCCCGGCGACACAAGCAACGTGTCGGCAACCGCCGTCGCAGCCTCCACAAGCACATCCGTACGAACCACACGGTCCTTGACCGACAACGCGGCAATCGGCGCCACCGCCTCGACATTCTTGACCGATGTGCCGTCAGGCATCGCCTGCACGCCTGCGGCCGTCGGATTCATCCCTGCCGCGACAAGGCGTTCGGCATCCGGCGAATCGACTGTCTTACGCTCCGCTTCAACTCGAACCAACTCCTCCGTCGTGCTCGTCCTGCTCGTCGTACCCGTCGTTCCCGTCCTAACCTGAACCTCCGCCATCGTCGAAGGATTCTCCGCGACCGACTCGGAGCGTTCCTGAATCGCGGCTCCTCGCGCCCCTGCGTCTTGCACCCGTTCACCCTCGGCAACCACCGGTGTTTCAAGGACCTGATCCGTCGCGACGACTTCGCGCACGACTTCACCGGAGACGACAACGGAAATCCGCGCGACCGACGGCGGCAACGAAACATCGGCAACGGGTTTCTCACAAACCTCCGGCACGCCTGCGACCGGGACCTCCCGCGCGGGCTTGCCCGCAGCAACCGACGGGGACTCAACCGCCGTTCGCGGCTGTTCCTCAATCGGTTCATCAGCGGGAGATTCAGACTGCGGGATCACCTGATCGGTCGCAAATGACGTCTGCGTCAACGCGACCGCATCTGCCAGCAGACGGCCCGCGCGCGCGTTTTCGGACAAAGGTTCCGCCATTGCCGCCTGAAAGCGCGCCACGGCCACGGGCGACGGTTGCGACACGAAGTCCACACTCGTACGGGCCGATTCGGTCTCCGGTCGAACGGAGGCCGCGGCAATCCCGGACGTTTCAACGGTCTGGGGAATTTCAATCGAAGGTGTCGTCATCATCACTTACCAGCTTTCTTCCCGTAAACTCTTCCATTTCCGCATCGGCCCGCATTTCCTGCATCTTGCGGTCTTCTTCTTCCCAGGCCTTGCGATGCTCCTGGATTTTCGCCAGATCCTTTGCCGCCGCCGCATAGACCCCGTGGGCCTCGTCGGCCGCCTGCGTCTTCACTTCGAGTTCGTCGGCGGCCTTGCGTTCGTCCTGCTCCAGCAGCACCGCCTCCTCGTCGATACGCGTAACTGCACACCGCACGTCATTGAGCGAATCGAGCGAAACAACCTTCCCCATGACGGTGCCGAAGATCTCGTCGCGCCGCTCTTCCTTCGTCGCTTCAAACTTCTCGCGCTTCTCGGCCTTCGCCACCAGAACCTGCTCCGCCAGCACACGCGCCCGACGCGCACGCGCAAGGGCCGTTTGGGCACGGTCCTCGCGCATGTCGCGAATCTTGATCATGGGTTGAAGCGTATAGGCCATAGGTGCGTCCCTTGATTACGAAACCGCCTTTTTGAGCGCGTCGATCGTATCCGCGTATTGCGGACGTTCCGTCAACCCCTGGCAAAGGAAGGCATTGACCGCGTCGTTCTTGGCAATCGCCTCGTCCGTCGCCTTGTCGGCCCCCTTCTGATATTCACCGATCTTCAGCAGAAGTTCGACCTCCTGGTATTTCGCCAGCAGTTCGCGCAATTTCGCCGCCGCCCGCTTGTGGTCGTCCGGAATGATCGCCGTCTGACAACGCGAGATGGACGCCAGCACGTCAATCGCCGGATAGTGGTTGATGGCCGCCAGCTTGCGCGAGAGGATGATGTGTCCATCCAGAATGGACCGCGTTTCATCCGCAATCGGCTCCGTCATATCGTCGCCTTCCACCAGCACCGTATAAAGCGCGGTGATAGAACCCTTCGACGAATTCCCGGCGCGTTCCATCAACTTCGGCAGTTCGGAGAACACGCTCGGCGGGAACCCGCGACGCGTGGGCGGTTCACCGGCCGCAAGGCCGATTTCACGCTGGGCACGCCCGAAACGCGTCACGCTGTCCATCATCAGGAGCACCTTCTTGCCTTTGTCGCGGAAGAACTCGGCAATCGAGGTCGCCACATACGCAGCCTTCAAACGCTCCATCGAACTGCGGTCCGACGTGGCACACACGACGACCGCGCGCTTCAACCCTTCTTCACCCAAATCCTTCTCGATGAATTCGCGGACTTCGCGGCCACGTTCGCCGATGAGAGCCAATACCGACACTTCGGCCTCGGTGTTGCGGATGATGGACGCCAGCAGCGTCGACTTGCCGCCGCCCGCCGCCGCGAAGATGCCCATACGCTGCCCCTCTCCACAGGTGAGCATGCCGTCGATGCAGCGAACACCAAGAGAGATGGGCTTTGAAATGATGCGCCGATCCAACGGCGAGGGCGGATCCGCGAATACCGGATAATAGGACTCGGGACGCAACGGTCCTTTCTTGTCCGCATCGAGCGGGCGCCCCAACCCGTCCACGACACGCCCCAACAACGTATCGCCCACCGGCACCATGTGCACGCGCCGCGTGGGAATGACTTCCGTCTGCGCCGAAATGCCGGTCATCTGGCCTAACGCCGTCAGCAACGCCGCCTCCTTCGTGAAACCGACGACCTCGGCCTGGACCTCGAAATTTTCCCAGGCATTGCGCAGCAGGCAGATTTCACCGACCTTCACACCGGGAACGACGGCCTTGATAATCGTTCCCACGACCTGCACCACGCGGCCTTTGACTTCAATCGGCTGCGCGTCTTCGATCGCCCGGTCCAAGACCTGCGGAATATAGTCGAAGTCGCTCTTCACGCTTTCGCCTCATCCTTGTCGAACGCCCTGCGAATCGACTTCTCGATCGCCGCAAGCTGGTTGCTGATGGAAGCCTCCACCGTGCCCGCCTCCGTCTCGACGATGCACGCCGTCTCTTCAAGGCGCGCCTCTTCCACGACTTCTGCAAACACCACGGACGGGAACTGCGCGAGGATCGTCTCCATTCGCGCCTTCACCACCGGCACCATCGACGGTGCCACCTTGATCGTAATCTGACGTTGCGCACGCACAATGGCCTGCATCGACTTCCGCACGATCTGGCACACGAGATCGCGATCGTCGATTTCCGCCACGCACTTCTGAAGGGCCTTGACCACCAGCTCGCCCATCTTCTTTTCAACGCCTTCCATAAAATCGATAGACGCCTTCAGCTGGTCGAGCTTCTGCATCATCATCGCTTCACGGCCTGCCGCAAGACCATCTTCATAACCACGCCGCTTTTCCGCTTCGTAGGCGGCTTTCGCCTCTTCGGCAATGCGCGCCGCCTCGTTCTCCGCAGCGGAAACGATGTCTTCGGCCCGTGCCACCACGACCGCGTCTGCAGCCTTTACGAGCGCCGCGTCGCTTTCGACTTCAAATGTTTTTCGTTTCAAGAGAAGCATATCCGATACGCCTCCGGGAATTTGAGTTTAAGAAGAAGTTTCACCGCTTCATCGCCGATCTGCCCGCCGAACTTGGTGAAATACGCCTGATACCGAAAAACCTCCGGATAGGCGCCAGGATAGGTCGCCTTCAATTTCCGCACCGTCTCTCCGTCCACGACCTTGCGCCATTCATCCACATGCTCAAGGGCTGTTCGCCAGGCGGCAATCGAGGCCTGCGTCTCGGCGTCGAGGTAGGCGAGACGACGCAAGTCGCCGGCGGGGAAAACCTCAAAGGCCCCCGACGCGAGGAAATGGTCCCTCACATGCGTCCAGATCGGACTCTGAATCAACTCTCTCGCTTCTTCGATGTTCATTCTTCAATCCACTTACGACGCCACCCATGTCCGGTTGCGTCCCTTCGAACTCGCCACATACCGCGTCCACCGCAGGGCCGCATCGTTTTTGCGTCCCAGCATCTGCAGGGCCCGCGTCTCCAGCATCGCCTCCGCCCGACGCAAGGCCGACGGGAACTTCGCCGCCGAGAGGATCTCCAGCGCCCGCGCGGCCTCGCCGCCATCCAACAGCAGCTCCGCGAGAACGGCAGCCGAGACCCCGTCCTGCGGATTGTCTTCCACCAATGCCTCGCAGAGCGTACGCGCACGCATACGCTGTCCGTGACGGGCAAAGAGCCAGGCCGTCGTCAGAAGGAGCTGTCGGTCGTCGCGTTCCATCGTCACTTCTTCGGAGGATTGTCCTGGAAAATCGTCACCGTGATCTTTTCGAAGGCCAACCCTTCGATCGAATTCTTGACGAGTCCCTTGATCTGCGGAATCGCATCGGTCATATCCACATCCCAGCGGGACCGGATCGCCACGGACGCACTGGACGGCAACGCGTTCTTCGCGAACGGGTCGTTCTCCGGCAGGACCACGTGTACGCGCGCATCCACCACACCTTCGATCATCGAAATCGTGCGCGACAGGTCCTGCGCCACGGCATCCATAAAGCGAATGCGCTCTTCCGACGGCGACGACACCATGCCCGACTTCTTGAACACTTCACCCACGCCCTGGAATGTACGCTGCGGCAAACCGCGCTGCTCGCAGAGATTCGCGGCTGCGGCGAAATCGCCTTCGCCGATCATCACATTCCATGTACCTTCATCGCCTGGTGTCTTCGTACAGGCAATACCATTATCCAGCAGCGCCGCCATCACGACATTCGCCTGCCGTTCCACCAATCCGGAAAAGAGCGTTGTCTGCTTTTCACATCCGGCCAACAACAAGGTGGCCAAAGACATCACCACGAGGAACTTCATCCGCTCTCTCCTTTATCCGTTTTTAACCAGCGTGGAAATGGCGTCACTCGCCTTCTTGGCGATGTTGGTGACAACCTCCTGCTGGAAGCTCAAATTCTGCACCTCGTACTGGAGCTCGGAAAGCTCCGCCGCCGAGGGTCCGTGCATCTGGCGCAGCTCCGTGAGCGCTTTAATGCGATGTACCAATCCCTGGTAGTTCGTCTGCGCCACCTTCCAAGTCGCCGACACCTGCGCGGCAAACGGAATATCCGTAACCGCCTGCGCACCGGCCACGCCTTGCGGTGCCATGGCTGCCTGGAACTTCGCCACGGCATTCGGATCGGCGACAGCCTGTGCGGTCTGTGCCGTCTGCGTGACGTTCGTACCAGCGGCCTTGACCGCCTCGATAATCATCTGTTCTGTCATCAATTCCCTCCAGTATTCCCGTCGCCGAGAAGATCGGCCGCGAGCCGCGCAGCCGCGGGATCCGTTCCGCGAACAGCCGCTTCAAGCGGTTCGCGTGCGTCCTCACTGCGCCCCATGCGCATCAGCGCCATGCCCTTGAACGCCTGAAGCATGGCGGAGTCCGGAAACCGGACCAGACCTTCCTCATCGATGAACGACACCGCGGCGGCGAAGTCAAGCGCACTGATGAGCGCGATGGCCTTTGCAACCGCCAGCGAGGCCTGGTCGGGACGAAACCGCTCCAACGCAGCAAGAATCTTTGCTGCGGACTTGAAACGGTTTCGCCCGATCGCCATGAGGGCGACATTCAGGAGAAGCCTGGCTTCTTCTGCCGTCAGGTCGAACATCTATCAAAACCGTCGATTAACGGAAGTTCGACGCAATCGAGTTGAGCGCGTCGCCCATGTTCTTCTGGATGTTCGTCATCGTCGTGAGCGCGAGGTTCCAGCTCTGCAGGTCATACTGCAGCTGCTGAAGGTTCGCCTGCACATCCGGATGTTCCTGATACGTCTTGAGCGATTCTTTCAGACGGTTTTCCATCGTCTGGGCCGCATTCAGCAACGCCGTATAGACCGCATCGGTATGAATCTGATTCGGCGCGCTCTCAGCATTGCGCGCGAGCTCGGTTCCAACCCATTCGACGAGATCGACCTTCGCCGCCTGATTCGAAATGGAAAGTCCGCCACCGGTAACTGCCATTTTTATTTTCTCCTGTTTTCTGTTTCTGTTTTTAGATGTCCGACCTTGATGATCGGCGTTTGAAATTCACTCTTTGACCTGAAGTCTCAGCAACTTGCGGGCGATCGTCACCACCTCCGCGAGCGGTTCGCACTTGGCGAAGTCGTCGGGGGTAAGCCCGGCATCCATCGCCGCACGCAGACGCGCGCCCAGGGCGATGAGGCGCTCATCGTACCGGACCAGTGCCGCCTGACGGTCGGCACCCGCGAGTTCCTTTTCGATCTCCAGCAGTTCCATAACGTCCCCTCACGGCCTCCACTCGATTGTCCGACCGCCTTCACGCAAGACGAGATGGTCCGCCTCGATCTTCTCCAACGTGGCCCCGCCGATCTGCGCCCCCTCCGTGAGGCGCGAACCGTCTCGCATGATCACGCACGGGAACGGTACGGTGAGAATGCCGGCAATCGGGTAGTCGTGTTTCGTCGGCCGGCGGTTCGTACGCGTCGTCCGCACCGGCAACGGAACCGCAACGGACGGCTCGATCTCCTTGACGAACGGCGTTTCAGCCACAGGCGCCGGCGCCGTTCCGCCAACCGCCACTTGTGTGGTATCAATCTTCTTCACACCGCGCACATCCGCATCCAAAGCCCGCAACACGCGTTCAAGTGCATCCGGCGATGGCGCAAACCCTTCAAGCTTCACCACGCAGTTCGACGACGAAACGGCCTTGATCGCGCCATCCGAACACGCCAGCAGCGTCTCGTTCGCCGCGGCATTCATCGTCTCGTCGTCCGTCAAATTGAGACGCACCTGCGGATTGTCGGCCAGAACAAGCGCCCGCAACGCCAATCGTTCCGCACGATGCTGCAGATTGCCCGAAAGGGTCTTCACCCCGTTGGTCTCAGTCAGCGCGAGTCCGTGCTGTTTCACCAACAGCGTCAAATTCACCGCAGGGGCCTCGGGACGCGTCTTCACATTCGTTTTCGACGAGGCGTTCGCCGTATCGCCAAAGACACGCGCCTTGATCCGCGCCTGCTCCTCGGCAAGGTTGAAGTGCCGCCAGTCGACGTTCCGTCCCCAGAGGAACCACACCGCCGCAAGAAGGCCCAACAGGAGCACAAACGCCCCCACGAGGACGAGCAGACAACCCCGCCGCTTCTTCGGCTCCTCGACGGGCTCTTCGGATTCAACGGATGACTTCGTTTCGGGAACGGTCTCGGTCGGTACAGCGGGTATTTCTTCCGCCTCCGATACCGGCTCGGGCCGCACAAGCGGCTCCCACGCCCCTTCGGCGGGGCCGATTGCCACGGCGGTCGTTCCGAAATCCTGGATTTCAAACGGACGCATCGTCACCATTTCGCCAGTCGCCCGCACGAGCGTTACGCCCGTCTCCGAGACATCCAGCTCAAACGCGAATTCAGGCAAGGACGCATCGGCCAACACGATGTCGCAATCATCGCCGCGACCGACTTTCAGGCGCGTGCCCGCCACAAGCGCGATTTCCGCGCCTTTCATCGGACCTTCAACTATTTTCAGCAGCAAATTCATTGTAGCATCTTTTGCCCGTTGGGTTAATCACACAGTTAAAGTTTCAACCGGCCCAGAGGCTGGATGTTGATTTCGGGAGACAGCTCCTGGAACGAGAGCACCGGCAGTTCATAATAGTCTTTTTCGATCATCTTGCGGAAGTAGCGGCGGATGTCAACCGAAACGACGATCACCGGCTTCTGCGGGATCTTCGTCAGATCGCCGACCGTGCGCTTGACGACCGCGAGAATTCCGCGCACCGTCTGCGGATCCATCGCGAGGTAGCTGCCGCCCGAAGTCTGGCGCACGCTCTTGCGGATATTCTCTTCCAGCGACGGGTCGAGCAGATAGGCCGCAATCATGTTCTGCCCACCCGAGAACTTATAGGAAATATAACGGCTCAACGCACTACGCACATACTCGACGAGCAACACCGTATCCTTTTCCTTCTGGCCCCACTCGATGAGGCATTGCGTGATGCGCTTGAGGTCGCGGATGCAGATGCCCTCCTGCACGAGACGCTGCAGCACGTCGGTGATCTTCTGAATCGGCAGCACGCGCTGCACTTCGCGCACGAGCTCGGGCGCTTCCTTTTCCATATGGTCGAGCAGCAGACGCGTTTCCTGGATGGACAGAAACTCGTTCGCATAACGCCGCAGGACGCTTGAAAGGTGATACGAGAGCACACCGTTCAAATCAAGCCAGCGGATGCCGCTTTCATCGAGCCTACCCTGGTCTTCCGCTTTCACCCAACTCGTCTCATAACCGGAAATGAAGGGTTTCCCGCGCTCGATCGCAATACCGGTCGCCTCGAGGTTCTCCGCGCTCTCAAGCGGGAACAGATAGCCGGCACGCAACGCACCCTCCGAAACCGGCACTTCGTTCACCAGCAGGCGATAGCGTCCATCATGCAAACTCGAATTGAGTGACAGGTTGATTCCCGGGAACGGCACACCCAAGTCGTGATAGAGCGCCCGACGGATGTCCATGATCTTCTCGTTCAGTTCTTCATAGGTCAGCGCCGTGCGGATGTCGGCATCGATGTCGACCATCAGCGGCGTGACCATGGAGAAGTCGTCTCCGTTCTTTTTCTTCTTCGGCTTGGCACCGGGTTCAGTACTGGGGGCAGCGGCCGCAAGCGGATCTTCCGCCTTCTTCTCGGCCTCAACGGCGGCTTTCTGCTTCGCGTAAAGCGAATAGCCCACCAGCACCGTCGCCACGGCCAACCCCCAGAGCTGCAGCTTGGGGAAGCCGGGGATGAGGCCGATGAGCGCAATCATGCCCGCACCGAGCAACACGGCCTTCGGCTGCGCGAACACCTGCGAGATAATGTCGACGCCGAGCGGCTTCGCCTTCTCGGACCCCACACGCGTCACGATTACACCGGCCGTGATGGAGATCAGCAGCGCCGGAATCTGCGAGACGAGACCGTCGCCGATCGTCAACACGCCAAAGCGCTTCACGCTCCAAGCAACTTCCTTGTTGAACATCAGCATGCCGATGAGAATGCCGCCGACAATGTTGATGGACGTGATGATGAGCCCCGCCACGGCATCGCCCTTGACGAACTTCATGGCACCGTCCATCGCGCCGTACAACTGAGATTCCTGTCCGAGTTCCGCACGCCGCGCACGCGCCGTCTCCAGGTCGATCGCACCCGCCCGCATATCCGCGTCAATCGACATCTGCTTGCCCGGCATCGCATCGAGCGTGAAGCGGGCGCCGACTTCCGACACACGTTCCGCACCCTTCGCAATCACAATGAACTGCACGATCGTGATGATCAAGAAGATCACTGCACCTACGACGAAGTTGCCGCCGACGACGAAATTGCCGAAGGTATTGATGATCGTACCGGCCGCATTGGGATCCTGCGCGCCATGCAGCAGGATGCAGCGCGTCGTCGTCACGTTCAACGCCAATCGGAACAGCGTCGTGAAAAGCAGCATCGACGGGAAGGTCGAAAACGCCAGCGCGCGCGGCAGATAGAGCGACAGCATCAACAGCACCGTCGAGATCATGATGTTCGTGGAAATGAGCAGGTCCACGATCGGCGACGGCAGCGGAATGATCAGAAGGCCAATGATGCACACGAGCAACACGGCGAGCACAAGGTCACCGTATTTCGCGAAGCCGGATGTAATTGTGGAAAGTTTGCTGAACATTTATGTCTCCAACAGAGAGGCCTTGTAGTGGTCAAGCAGTTCCGTATCGGCAAGGAGGCTCTCCAGTTCGGCAGCCGCACGGCCTGCGGCCTCACCGCCCGAAGCCCGCAGATTGTCGATGGCCTTGCGCGCGGCCGCCTGGAATCCAGGCGCCGTACGCAGACTAAGCGAACTGCCCGCCATCGCCAGCTGACCGAGAATCTGGCCCGCAACCGTGGGCTCTTTCGGGAAGAGCGCCGCCAACGCTTCCGTGACCGTCGTCGATCCGGGCAGGATCGATCCCTGTGTCTGTCCCTGCGTCTGACCCGCCGGCGCCTCATTGTATTCCGCCGTCGAGATGCCGGTATTGAAACTCACACCGTATGTCGTTCGATTGATCTGCATCAGAGCGCCCTCCTCAACCGTTCGATACGGTCCCACAGATCCGAGAACGCCGCCTGCAGCGTGCTCACATTCACATCGCGCTCCGAGAGACGCACCATGTACACGAGTTCACCCGTACGCGCCAGGTGGGCCGCCCGCACGACGAACTCGCCGCGCGGCGCCTCCGGATTGACATCCGTCAGAAGACGCGCCAGCGCGTCGGAAGTCGCCTCCGCCTTCAGTCCAACGACCATCACGAGGGTCTCCCCCGTGTATTCAAGCCGCAACGAGGCGCCGTTCTCGAAGGAAAGCCCCGCCACGCCATGTTCGTTCAGGACGAAGGTGGACAAATTCAGCTGTCGTCCGAAAGCCTGTACGGCCTCGTTCATCCAGTCCGGCGATCTCATGTCCGCTCCTCCTCTTCCTCGTCACGCGCACGCTTCTCGGCCTCGGCCTGGTCCACATCCGACTGACGCATCACGAGTTCGTCCAGATGGTCCTGCACGGCCTCCACCAGCTGACGCCGCTGGTCCTCCGTTTCAAACAGACGCGACGACAACGACCGGACGATGGTCGCAAGATCTGTACAGAAATAGACTTGCGCAAGCAGCGACATCAAATCACAGGATCCCACGAACGTGCGGATATGACTCGACGTGACAAACGGCATCTCGGTGAAATCGAGCAGCTTGCCCGTCAGCATCTCCGCCGTGAGCGCACAGGGCGCACCAAATGCCCGCGTCAGATGCAGCGAAAGCGAATTGAACTTGTCCATCACCGCCATGAGCACGTTTACGCACTGAAGATCGCCCAACACGCGCGCCAGCGCCACCGAACTCTGCGACGGTGCGGGACTATTCAAGTCCACGCCGCAGCTCTTCACCAGAAAGTCGATCGACTCCGCAAGCTTGTCCGCCCCGCGGGCCGCCAAAAGCGAACGGAAACACGCCTGCGGATTCTTGAAGCCCAGCACTTCGCCCCGGTAGAGGTCGCGCAGCTCCTGCATCTGCTCGTTGCTCTCCGCCCGCGCGCGGACTTGGTCGGCGATATTGACGCCGGCACGCAGTTCCGCCCCCTGCTGGTCCTGCAAGGCCTGCTTCGCCTGCACGACCAGAGACTTCAGCTCCGTCTCGTTCGGTCCCAGCGCGGTCTCCAGCGCCTCAAGCATCGCAAAGAGATGCGAGGGGTCTTTTGAACCCTCTTCCAGGGCATTCCGCAAATCCTGCGGCGTCGGCATCGCGCCGCCTTTGAGCTGCGCGCGCAACTGAGTCAACAGCCGTTCAAGAAATGCGCTGCCAGGCAGATCCGGCATCACCTGCTGCCATTTCTGAATCGCCTCGATCATCCGCAACGACCGCACGGACTGCTCGCCTAGCTTGCGATCGCCGAGCTTCTTCATCGCCTTCTCCTCGAACTGGAACGAGAGCTCTTCCATCGCGTCTTCCAGTTCCTGCAGCGGATCGGCCATGACCTCCACCGCATAGCCCATCGCCTGGCTCCGTTCAACCGACGGCGCATTCGCCTTCTGCGCAGAATAGACACCACCCGGCAACGGATCGTAGAGACCCGTCTGCATCGTCTGGCGCATAATCTGTGTTGTATTGATCATACTCTGTCTACGGTTGAAAACATAAAAGGTTAAACGGCCCGTTGAAATTTCAGTCGCTGCGGTTCTTCTGCCGACCCCTCGATCCACAAGACGGCCGGACCGCGAAACGTGAGCGAAAGGTTGCGCGGCCCCCGCGGCAGCAGGAAGTCCCAGAGGCCCAGCTTCGGACAAAATCCCACAGGATCGGGACCCGTCCAGGCGACGGCGCTCTCCTTGCGTACGGTGAGCACCTCGCCTTCCGCCAACGCCACACGGCGCGTACGGCTCCGCGTCGCCACCACGGCCCAGCCCGACGAGAACTCGGTCACCACCACGGCAAAACGCAAACTGAACGGCACCAGCTTCACGCGGCGCCCCCCCGTACGCGCCGCCTGCGGAGCGATAAGCAGCTTGGAGGAAACAAGCGCCAATTTTTCATCCGGCAGCGCATCAAGACGCGTCAGAAACGGCGCGTCCGCTGCCGAGCACAAGAGCCCCTCACGCGTCGAAACCACCCGCACCAGCGCACGATCCGGCACGATGAACCCCTTCAGTCCGGCCACATGAAAGACCCCGTGCGCAGCCGTTGGCTGCGCCCGACCTGCGAGCCATTCGCCCGCCGTGACTTGTGCAAAGCCACTCTCGATCGTCACATCGGTCATTTCTTTTCCGGAACCACCTTTGGATCTCCGGGCACAGGTTCGGGTGCCGGCAGGACCTTTTCTGACATTTTCACCGGCGGATTCTTCGCCGCCTCACGCGCCGCCTGTTCTTCCTTTAGCTGCTTTTTGGCCGCCTCAAGATCCGCCTTCCACTCGGCGCAATCCTCGTCCAGACGGCGCCGTTCACGCACACGGTCAAGATGGCGCTGATCCGTCTCGCGCTGGATCTCGGCCTTCCGCCGTTTCAGACGGTCTTCGGTCTCCTCGCGACGGCGTTCGCTCTGCGCCTTGTTCTCCTGCTCGCGGATTTCACGCAGATTGTCCGTTTCTTCAGCGTCCTTTTCAAACGCCTCCGCATCGGAAATGTCGCGCTGACGCGTGGCCTGGATACGCGCCACGTTGTCCTGGTCCATCGAAATCTTGCGCGGCGTAATCACGAACATGCGCTGCACCGTTTCCTTCGTCACCGACACGCCGCCGAAGAGCCAGCCGACCCACGGCAGATCGCGCAGCCACGGGATTCCCCACCCGGCCTTCGAACTCACATCGCGCAGATTGCCCGCGAGCAAAAGGCTCTCGCCTTCGTAGATGCCCGCCTGCGTCACCACCTTCGACTGACGCGTCAGCGGCATCGCATCCACATCCTGCTCGTCCACCATGCCACCATCCGTCAGATCGATCGACAGCCAGATCTGGTCCTTCTGGTCGGCACGCGGCGAGTCCACGATGCGGGGCTTCAAACGCAGATCCATGCCGGCGGACACATCCTGAAGCGACGCCGTCCGCTCCCCCACCACGCGTACGTGGTAGGTTTGCTTGTCGCTCATTTCCGCCGCGAGATTGTTCGCCGTCAACAGCGAAGTCCGCGTGATGTTGCGCGCCTTGCCCTTCGTCCGCAACGCCGTCAGCGACGCTTCAAGATCCCAGTCCTTGCGCAGGAACGTGAGCGCGCCCGAGATGCCCTTTCCTTCAAGTCCGTCCGGACTCATCAGGCTATCCACGTTCTGACCCGCCGCTCCGTTCAGGTGACGGCTGCTACCACCGGCACGCACCGAAAGTCCCCAGTCGAGCGCATCGTCTTTCGACAGCTCGATCACCGTCACGCCGATCTCTACCAGCGGCTGCGCCACATCGAGTTCCTTGATGAGGCTCTCGTACATCGGCATGCGCGAGGCGACATCGCGAATCACGACTGCGTTCAAACGGTTCTCGGCACGGATGATCGGCTGCGGCACCAGAATCTCCTCCGGCTCGGATTTCTCCTGCGCCGACGGCCGAGTGCCATTCGCCGGTGCGTTCGTCACGGATGTCGGCGACGAGAATCGCGAACCTTCCATATTGGTCACGATCTCTTCGAGCAAGGTCGCCACACCCTTGAGCGACAGCGTGCTTTCAGAACTCGAGGTACTGAAGGACATGTTGTCCGCCCAGGCATTGCGCAGACGAAACACGCGCGTCACCACTTCCGTACGAGAACGCGTCGCCTTCACCAGTTCGGCCCGGGAAACGGTCTGGCCGACAAGCTGCACATAGCGGGGCGGTCCGCTCACCAGGATGAGATTCGACGACTTCGTCGCCTTGATCGGATACCGCGCGTCGTCAAGACCGAGTTCGTGCAACGTGCGCTGCACGTCTTCGAGCGTTGTGTTGGTGAGGTCAAACAGTTCGGAGGTCGTCTCCGCCGCACTGTAGATGTAAATCGTCGCACCGTCGCAGTACCACACGAGATTGTGCAACGTCGCCACCTTGTCGAGGAATTCGGCGGCCGGAACATCCTTGAAGGATCCCGAGAACGTACCCTTCACGCCTTCGCTCATGATCACCGGCAGCCCCTGCGCCACGCCGAACGTCTCCAACGCCTCGCGCACGCCCATGAGCCGCGCCGTCAGCGTATAGGTCGGCACGCGCCACGACACCGCGCACGCCACGAGGCTGGACAAAACCGCCGCCAGCATTATGAAGAGCCTTTTCATCATTTCGCTTCGCTCCACCGTTAACCCGTTAGGGAAGAATCACCAATTCCGCAGGCGGCTTGCCGTCTGCCTTCGCCAACTCGTCCATCCGCGCCACCCACCAATCGCAGGAAGCGAGAAACAATTCGAAATTCCGCGCCAGGTCCTCGTTCGACACACCCGAAGAGACCTCTTGCCACAACAGCAGCTGCTTGTTCCGCGGATCCCACGCCAAGACGGCCTCTTCCCTGAGGAGGCGTCCCGTCGCATACCGCGCAAGCGCAGAAAAGCCCGCCTCCGTGGTCGGTCCAAGCGCATAGCAGAAACGCAGACGCCCCGCACCTTCCGTAACGGACACCGAGAGACCGTCCGCCGCGAAGACGGCCTGCGTCCCGCCCAGCCGATGTTCTTCGGCCGGATAGGAAATCGCCTCTGCCAATCTGTCAAGCGCGCTCATACCGTCGTATAAATCCCCTTCGCGTTTACAAAAGGTCTTTCAAAAGCGGTCGCAGCTTCTCCTTCGCCCGGAAGATGCGAACCTTCACATTGCTCTCGGACACATTCGTCCGCCGAGCGATCTCCGCGATGGGCAAACCCATGATCTGAAACATCGAGTACGCTTCACGCAGCAACGGCGGCAAGGCGGCAAACGCCTCCTGCAACCGCCGACGCAATTCTCCCGTATCGCTTTGCCGCTCCACCACGGGCTCGACGACACCCGCCTCGCCATCCGTGATCTCCGCCTGAAGCGTCATCCGCGAATCTTTGCGGAAATGCTCGCGCACAAGATTTTTGGCAATCGTAAACGCCAACCCTGAAACCTGCGAATCGTCATTCCTCAACTGGTCACGCATTTTCCAGATTCGCAGGAACGTCTCCTGCACCACATCGCACGCCGCAGCATAACCCTGCCCGCTGGCGACCAGATGGTTCGTCAGACGAGGGGCGATCTCCTTGTAGAGAGACTGGATTCGTTCTTGATCTTGCGGCATAATGTCTAGCGATATAAACAGTTTTCTCCCGTTTGTGTTTATTATACCATAACGCGCGTGCGCGAAGAAGTAAAAAACGAATAAAATAGCACGCTGGTTTTCAGCGTGCGGGATAGACTTCTGCCTGCCAGCCAAAGGCTCGAGCGGCAGCAATGTTGGGCTCCATGTCGTCGACAAAGAAGAGCGCAGGGCCCGGCAAGCCGAGGCGTTCCTCCATCAGCGTATAGATCTCACGCTGGGGTTTGTAGAGGTGAACAAGACCCGACACGACCTCGGCGTCCGCTTCGGCCCGATAGGCCGCACATCGCGGCACGAAGAGCTTTTCGTGAAAATCGGGCGACATATTCGTGAGAATGCCGATTTTCTTGCCATTGGCCTTCAAACGCCGCATCAACTTCAGCGTCTCCGGACGCAACGTGCGAATCCAGCCGACGGCATCGAGCTCCCACAGCGTCGCGTACTGTTCGGCGGTCAGGCTCACCCCCA
The DNA here is from genome assembly GCA_045641465.1 of Kiritimatiellia bacterium. Classification (GTDB taxonomy): domain Bacteria; phylum Verrucomicrobiota; class Kiritimatiellia; order RFP12; family UBA1067; genus RUG572. Next base: position 24,426 of record JAZUGW010000088.1, read on the forward strand.
CATCGGCGAAAATCCGCCGGTACATCTCCTCGAAGGTGATGAAACCGCCGTCCCAAAGATGCCGATAGTTCTTCCATCCGGCGTCGAATCCCGCCCGATCGAGTCCAAGCCGCGCGCAATACGCGAACAGGTCGGGACACTCCAGCATCGAAACGGAGATCACGCCGCCAAAGTCGAACACGACGCCCCGAGCTTCGGCCGTGCGCGCAATCCAGGTGTCGACAAACGCCTCTTCCTGTGCCGCGTCCATCGATTACCGCCAGTCCGCCGGCAAGGCCGCGATCACCGTCTCCACCACCTGGTCGAGCGTCAGCGTCGTGGAGTCGATTTCAAAAACGCCGTCCGCCTTCTTGAGCGGCGCATACTTGCGCGTGGAATCGATCGCATCACGCGCCAGCAGCGAGGCCTTCACGGCTTCGGCGCTCTGATTCGCAATGCCTTTGTCCACTTCCTCTTTCTGCCGCCGCATCGCCCGCGCTTCAGCCGACGCCGTCAGATAGAAACGCGCCGGCGTGTCGGGAAAGACCGCCGTCGTGATGTCGCGGCCTTCAACCACAAGGTCGCCGAACGAGACGAGTCCGCGCAGAATCGCCGTGATGCGGTCGCGTACGGCCTTCACCGTGGCCACCTGCGAAGCGTGCGCATTGATCTCAGGCGTACGGATGCGGTCTCCCGGCAATTCCCCGTCCACATAGTAGACGATCGAATCGCCTTCCGCACGACAGTCGATCACCACCCGGTCCGCAAACGCGGCCACGGCCTCGGGATCCGAGGTGTCCACGCCTTGAACAAGGCACTGCCAGGTCATGATGCGGTAGAGCGCACCCGAATCCACATGCAGAAAACCTAAAGCCGCTCCCACGCGCTTGGACGTAGAACTCTTGCCCGAACCGCTCGGACCGTCAATGGCAATGACTTTCGACATCTTCCGTTCCTTCCAAAAAGAATCTTCGACAACCCCTGCGGCGAATAAGCCAGATTCTGTTCCCCTTGCGGGTCCGATCATTCATCTAAGCAATCAACCCGGGACCTTATCGCGCGATACCGGGTCCCGTGGTGTTGTCCAACAGGACGAATGGTCATACGCGAACCGAACGGGTCGCCCGTCAGTCCCCTATTTGATCTTGCTCCGAGGAGGGCTTCTCGTGCGGGCGCGCTCTCGCGCAACCCCGGTGGTCTCTTACACCGCCCTTTCACCCTGACCCCCGCGCCGGTTCCTTGCGGAATCAACGGCAGGGGCGGTCTGTTCTCTGTGACGCTTTCCATCTGCGGCGCTTGCCACCGCAGTCCCAGCCTTGACAACCGGGTCCTCTACCCTGTGGAGTCCGGACTTTCCTCACCCAATGGGCGCGACCGGTCACTCACAGGAATCGTCGAAGAAATCGAAATCTCAAAGATCGTTATACAGCAGACGGCCGCACATCGTGCACGCCGCACGCTGCTGCTTCTGCCCCTGCACCGCGGCCGCGGCATTGTGCTGCACGAGCTGCGCGATGAACGGCGGCTGCTTCATGTGGCAGCCATCGCACACGCCTTCGCCGCTCAACGGCACCACCACCGGCCAACGCTTCGTACGCAGACGCTCATAGTAGAGCAGGAACTGCGGATCAATGCCCTTGACGGCTTCCGCCTTCGCCTTGCGTTCTTCACGCAGTTCGGCCAGGCGCGCCTTCACATCCGCCAGACGCTGATCGAGTTCCGCAACTTCGTCGCCCATGCCGCCCTGCGCATCCAACACCTTCTTCTGGGCTTCCTGAACGCGCCGCTCGAGGTCGGGCAGCTCGTCCTGCTGCAAGGCCAGAACACGGTTCTCGGAAGACTCCGCCTCGTGCTTGAGCGATTCCAGCTGAATCGTCGTCTGCTCGAGCTCCTTGCCCGTCTTGCCGCCGAGCGAATCTTCCACCTGCTTCGCCTTGGCGCGAATTGCCTCGGCATCCGCCTCCTCATTGGCGATGCGCTTCTGCATGGCCTCGAGCTGGCTCTTCGCAATCTCCAGCGCAGCATTCACGCCCGCCAGACGCGCATTCTCACGGGACTTGCGCTGCGGAATATCCTTCTCCAGCTGCTCAAGCTCGCGAATCTGCCCATCGACATCCTGAAGATCAATCAGCGGTTGTATGACGTTCACCGATACTCTCCCTTTTCTAAACCTGTTGAAACGTAAAAAATTGAACTTATATTGTAGCGAAAACCGCCTCGCAAGTCAAGGCCGAACGAACTTAGCGCGCGACTTTTCGCTCGCCGATGCGGATGCGTCCCGACCCGGTCGGATTCTCGTAGGTGAGCGGATAGTTGGACCGTCCGCGAAGCGGCGACTGCGCGGACCCCAAACGCGGCACGCCGTCTTCGCCCGCCGCGAACGCCTTCGCATACTCGGCCAGCACCAGGTAGTCCGTCGTCACCGCGTTGTTGACGATGCGCGCCCGACGGAACATCGCGAACCCGTCGCCGCCTTCCACGAGCGTGAACGCATTGCCCACCACCCGATAGGTCGCCTTCAGGTCGAGCGGCCGCCACGCACCCGCCCGACGATCGTACACCTCGACATCGTACACACGATAGGCTCCGTTCACGGGACCGCTCACCCACGCGCCCGTACCGTCCACCTGTACGCTGCTTTCCATGTTCTTGTCGATCGCGTACCGAAGTCCCGCCACCTGCAGGAAGCCGCCGCTTTCGCCGGACCCCACCACCTGCGCGCCAAATTCGAGCGCATCGAGAATGACCTGTCCGCTCGCCTCGACGATGCCGATGTCTCCCGCAAAGGGCTGCACCGTGCGCATGCTCTTCAACGTCACGTCGCCGGCCGGAATATCCGCACGCACATTGCCGCCATTCATCATCGCCACGTCGCACACGAGCCCCGCCTTCGTCTCGGCATACCACCACGCCGCATCGGCCGCGAAATCGCCCGCCCCGCAATCCGAACTGCGTGCCAGACGCTGATGGCCATCCGGCGTATAGGCGCACAGCGTCTTCTCCGCCCGCGCGATGCGCACGCCCAGCTGGCGTTCGACCGCCGTCGAGAGCCGCTTCTCAAGCGCTTCGACTTCGGCGCTCTTCTCGCCCCGCGGATAGATCGTGCCCGCCGCCACGCAGTGTCCGCCTTCAAGCGTCACGAATCCCAGCACGCCCAGATAGCTGCCGCTCTGCGTGAGCACCACATCCTGACCCGCCGCGTTCTTCACGCGCGACCCCGTGTACTCGGAATGCGAATGGCCGTCAATGAACGCCACGAAATTCGTCGTGTGCGCGATGACATCCGTCGACATGTAGCCCGCGCATTCCGGCGAAACACCGAGATGCCCCAGCACCACCACGTAGTCCGCCTCCTTGGCCGCGTCGTTGACGTTCTTCTGCAGCGCCGCATAAAGGTCCTTGCCCTTTTCGCCCGCAATGAAATCGTACTGGCGGAAGGTTCCCGTCGGATCCAGGAACGTCGAGGGCTTGGCCGACACAAGGGCAGAAGGCGTCGTCACGCCGACGAACGCCACACGGACCGTCCCCGCCGTCGTCACCACATACGGCGGCAGGACAAGCCGTCCCGGCGCCTCGCGCGTCTCGCGTTTCAAGAGGTTGCAGCTCGTGACTTTGAACTTCGACCGTTCCACATTGCGGAACAAGGCCGGGATGCCGTAGTCGAACTCGTGGTTGCCCAAGGTCGCCACATCATAGCCGGCCGCATTCATGATGTCGATCACCGTGCGGCCCTCGTCGAACCCGCCGAGCGCCGTACCCTGTACGTAGTCACCCGCGTCCACCAGCAGCACATTGTCACCGCTCGCCTTCGCCCGGGCCTTCTCCACGGCAATGGCGGAGAACGCCACGTGTCCGTCGTCGATGTGCGCATGCGTATCGTTCGTGTGCAGAATCGTCACCCGTCCCGGCACCGCCTGAACGACGCATCCCATCAGCAACGCCCATCCGAAAACGCCGCTTGCCATCCAATCGATCATCTGTTTTTTCATAGCGCCGCTATTTTAGCAAAATTTCCCCACCGATTTCAATGCAATCTTGAGGTTGCAGAGTCGGCGAGAAAATGAGATAATAATACCCATGAACGAACAAAAGCCAGATTTCTCGAACAAGTCGTATCTCCTTCCGCACATCAATCCGGAAGGGAAGCGTTTTGGCATTCCCACGCTGATCGCGGCGGTGCTGCTGCTTGCGGCGACGATCGCCAGCGGCGTCTTTGCGTTTTCGGTCGGACCCGGGACCGAGCATCGTCTCATCTTCGGGGTTCTCGCGATCGGCCTCGCGTTTCTGTCGGCGCCGTTCCTGCTGCTCGCCTACGGCGTGTTCCTGTTCTTCCGCGACCCCGAGCGCTATCCGCCTGCGGACGAAAAGACGATCCTTTCGCCGGCCGACGGACGCGTCTGCATGATCCGCGACGTGCCTTTGCCGAAAGAGCTCCATGACGCACTGCCGTCGGGCGTCTCGCCCGAGGCCACCTACACGCGCGTGAGCGTCTTCATGAGCGTCTTCAACGTCCATGTGAACCGCATGCCCACCGCCGCGAAGATCCTCAAGATGGTCCATGTGCCCGGCAAGTTCTTCAACGCCTCGCTCGACAAGGCTTCGACGGACAACGAACGCTGCTGCTACCTGCTCGAAACGCCCGACAAGGCCCTTTACGGCGTCGTGCAGATCGCCGGTCTCGTCGCCAAGCGCATCGTGCCCTTCGTCCAGACGGGCGCATCCCTCGCGCGCGTCGAGCGTTTCGGACTCATCCGTTTCGGTTCCCGCCTCGACGTCTACCTCCCCGCCGGCGTGCCCGCCGAAGTCCGCGAGGGTCAGATCATGGTCGCCGGTGAAACCGTACTCGGCCACCTCAAGTAAAAGTTGAAAGGTTTAAAAAAATGAGCAAATTCCGTCTCCGCGGCAAGCGCCGCAAAAACAAGACGCCGCGCGAAGGCAGCATTCCGCTGCGCGCGATGGCCCCGAATCTCATCACGTCTCTCGCCGCCTGCGGCGGAATCACCAGCATCACGATCGTCGCCACCAACTACGCCCACACGCTCGCCGGCACGCCGGCGACCCCGCGGGACTGGTTCAAGGCCCTGCTCGCGCTGCTTGTCGCCTGCATCTGCGATGCGATGGACGGACGCGTCGCGCGCCTTCTCAAGTGCAGTTCGAAGCTGGGGGCCGAACTCGACTCGCTGGCGGACTTCGTGAACTTCGGCGTCGCACCGGCCATGTTCATGTACTTCTGGTGCCTCTGCTCGCAGCCCCAGATGACGCCGTTCGTCCGGAATCTGCTCTTGTGCACGGCGCTTTTCTACGCCATGTGCGACGCCTTCCGTCTCGCCCGCTTCAACACGATGCTCGAACAGCCGACGATCCCCTACTGGAAGCATTTCTTCCTCGGGGTGCCCGCGCCGGGCGGCTGCTGGATGGTGCTCACGCCCGCGATTCTTTCGCTCGCGCTCGAGGCCAAGGAGACGGCGCCGCTAGTCGCCGGCGCAATGCAGAACGTCTACTTCGGCATGTTCATGCTGCTCTTCATCGGCTGCCTGATGGCGAGCCGCCTGCCCACGATCTCGTTGAAGTCGATCCACATCTCGCGCTCCTACATGCTGCCGACGATGGCGGGCCTTCTGTTGATCATCGCCTTCCTCGTCTCCCAGTTCTGGCTGACGCTCGGCATCATCGGCGTCGGCTACATCCTCACGGTGCCGTTCGTCGGACTCATCTTCCTGCGCGTACGCGCCAAGTATCTGCGTGAACAGGGTGGCGCCGCCCCCGAGCCCGCACCGCAAACACCCGCCGCCTAAGCCTCGTTCCGAATCATGTCGAATCTCTGCGAACTTTGTCCGCGACGCTGCCGAGCCGACCGTGAAAACGGTCGGCTTGGTTTCTGCCAGGCCGGACCCCTTCCCCGCGTCTTTCGCTGGGGTCCCCACTTCGGCGAAGAGCCGCCCATCTGCGGCGAAACCGGTTCTGGCGCCGTTTTCTTCTCGCGCTGTACGATGCGCTGTCTCTACTGCCAGAACTCCCCCTGGAGCTGGCGGGGCGAGGGCAAGGACCTTTCGCTTCCCGAACTGACGGACATCTTCCGCGCCCTCGCCGTCAAGCATCGCTGCGGAAACTGGAATCTCGTTTCGCCCACGCCCTATCTGCCCGCGATTCGCGCGGCCGTTGCACCCCTGCGCGCCGAGGGCATTCATCTGCCGTTCGTCTACAATGTGAGCGGCTACGAACGCGTGGAGACATTGAAGGAATACCGCGACCTGTGCGACATCGCCCTCATCGACTTGCGCTATGCCAGCGAAGCGACCGCGCGCGCCGCCTCTTCCGCACCCGGCTATGTGGCGGCCGCACGTGCCGCCGTCAAACATCTGTGGGAAACCCTGGGACCGCTCGACGCCGAGGCGCCCGGCGCCGCCACCCGTGGTGTCATCGTGCGCCTGCTCGTGCTGCCCGGACACGCCGAGGAGGCCATCGAGAATCTCGCATGGCTCGCAACCGAATGTTCGCCCGCGGTCCACATTTCCGTCATGAGTCAGTACGCGCCCGCGTTCGAGGCGCTGAAAACACCGCCGTTCGATCGCGTGGTGGCTGAAGAGGAATACGAGAGCGTAACTGAAGCCGCGGCCGATTTCGGTTTTGAAAACGGATGGATCCAGGGTTTTGGCAGTCGCGACGCGTCCTCCGATCTCGTCGGGGAGAATATGACCGCCGGCGAAGGAACGGTTGGTATCCAATGAAGATCTATGTGGACATGGACGACGTTCTCTGCGAAACGGCGGCCAATCTCTGCCGTCTTGCTGAACGCGCCTTCGGCAAGCACGTGCCCTACGAAAAGGTGTTCCAATTCGACCTGCAGGAGGTCTTCGGCCTCACGGACGACGAGATGAAGCGCTTTATGGTGCTCTCGCACGACTTCGATTCGCTGCTGACCCACCCCGTCACGCCTGGAGCCCCCGAGGCCCTGCGCACCTTGCGCGAACAGGGCCACGACGTGCAGATCATCACGGGACGCCCCGCCTCCGCGCACGCGCCGACGGAAGCGTGGCTCACGCGTTACGGACTCGGCGACTTCCCGGTCACCTATGTCGACAAGTATGGACGCGACGCCTGCTACGCCCACAATCCGGGCGATCCGCCCACGGTCACGCTCCGCGAACTTCTCGCCCGTTCCTACGACCTCGCCATCGACGACTCGCCGAACGTGCTCACACATCTCGCCGCCTGGCAGGCGACGCGCATCTTCGTCTTCAACCGCCCCTGGAACCAGTCGTTTACGCTCGCCCCGAACATGACGCGCGTCCAATCCTGGCAAGACATCCTCGCGCGCATCTGAATTACTTCAGCAGGTCCGTCCAGTCGTAGTCGAGCAACGCGCCGTTGACGACATCGGCGAACGGCACCATCGCGCTCGTGCGCACCGATTCGCCCCAGCTCTTCGGCGAACGAAGGCACTGGACACTCTTGAAGAGGTCCGGACGCACGGCAAACGCATGCGCCGCCGAAATGCAGGGACGTCCATGCGGGATCATCTCCACCTTCTTGCCCGTGCGCGCCTTGAGCGCATCGCCTAGCGCGATCAGCTCTTCCGCACGCAGACCCACCATCGACTTGCCCAGCAGGTAGAGCATCACGGCCGGACCTTCATCCGCGTTCTTGATACCATAGAACGGAAACTTCACCTTGCCCGTTTCGCCGACGCACGCGAGGTCCGCCACCATGATGGCTTCGCCCCGCTTCAGCACGTCCGGCACACGCGCCCGATGAATCGACCGCTGCGGACGATCGTCGACCACGAGCACCGCGCCCTTCACGTCGCCCTTCGGCAGGAATGTGAGCGCGGGCACTTTCTGTCCGTCGGCGAACGAGAAGATCTCACGCACAAGCGTGGCGCCATCCGCCAGCTTTTCCTCGCCGACCTTCGTCACGCGCACGCCCAGCTGCTCCAGCGGACGAATCCCCGCGCGCGCCGCCGCGACCTGTGCGCGTGCCGCCGCATCGCGTACCGGACGCGCCTTCTCGGCGGACGCAAGATCGTCCTTCAAAAGCGCATAGATGCTGCGGAAGCCCGGCACCTTTGCGACCTTTCCTTCCGACGTCACCCAGACGGCCTTGCCGTCAAGACCGTGATCGACCTTCTTGACGTCGAATCCGACATCGAGCTTGCGGCAGGCCTCGACATCGACCGGCGGCGTGGAGGTGTCGCCCGCGAGCCAACGGCGCATCCACTGAATCGACGAGGTGCGTGTGGACTCCTTCCACCCGTGCGGTCCCGGTACGTCCGTCAGGCCATAGCGCGTTGCATCGAGGCCGCAGTTCGCCACGGTCTTTTTCACGACGTCGTACGAAGCGCGCGTACCTTCAATCCAGAAGAAGTCCTTGAAACAGCAGTGGATGCGAACGGCGTTGCCGCCCATCAGCACATAACCCGCGTGGTTGAGGCCGAACGCGAGCTGGCCGAAGATGTTCTGCTCGGCATCCTGCGGACCGATCCGCCGGCACACATCGCGCAACGTTGTAATGTAGCACGACGGACAGGCCGTGGTGATCCGTGGATCCATCGACTCAAGCAACGACGTCATCGTACCGCCGCCCGAGTTGCCCATGCAGCCGACACCGTCCTTGCGGATGTCGTCACGCGTGTAGAGGTAGTCAATCACGCGCATGCCGTCCCAAAGACGCATTTGCGCCGTACTCTGGCCCAGCAGCGCGGCGAGTGCGCCGTACTGGTTGTGCGGACCGCAGCAAATGCCGCCCGGTACCTGCACGCGTTCACCCTGGGAAATCGGGTCGTAGATCAAGACGGCGAATCCCTGCTGCACGCCCTGTACGCAGCCGCGCTGATAGTCGATCGACCCCTTGCCGTCGGCCGAGTGGCCGCAGGTGAGGATGATCGCCTTATAGGGCGCCTTGAACTTCGCGTTGTCGGGCAGGTAGAGGAGTCCCGTCACATACACGCCCGGACGGCTCTCGAATATCACCTTCTCGATCTTGTAGCCCTCGCGCGGAATCGTCGCGACGACTTTCGCGTTGAGCGGCGTGCGCGCGAACGTGAGTCCGCCGACGGCCGCCACGTACTTCGCATGCAGGTCCTTGCGGTAGGCCTCGTATTCGGCACGCGACTTCAACGCGCACCATTTGGCGTCCGCCGCCTTGTCGGCCGCATCGACTTCCTTCAGAATCGCCTCATAACCGAGCGTGCCCTCCGTCTTCTGAAGCAAGGGTGCTTCCAGAAGTTTCGCGTAGTCGACTTGCGCCGCACACGCAAGCCCCGTCACCAGCACGACCGAACACGCACTCAACAACGACTTCAACATGGGAACCGTCCTTTCTTTCAAACTCACACCCGCACCGTCTTGATGGAGAGCAGATCGCCGATCTTCTTGAAGAGGCCGGCGTTCTTGCCGACGGACATCGCAAAGTGGTGGATGGGCGCTTCCGCGAACCACTTCTCCATAAACGTATCAGGGTCGACATCGAACTTGACATGCGTCTGCGTATTGCCGATTGTCATGATCGGATCCTTCGTCGCCTCCGCCTCCGTCACGATGAACTTGAACTTGCCGTCGCCCGTCTGGGTGAGACCGAGCGTCGTCACCTGTCCGGCCCGCACCTTCGCCTCCACCGACACGCCCGAACCGCGCTTGCCGTGGTAGACGCCGAGTCCGCGCAGAATCGGACGCCCTTCGGCGATCTTGAGATGGAACGGACCGTCGTGGCCCAGAAGGATCGTCCCCGTCAGGTAGTCCGTTGTGACGATTTCACAGAAGCTGCCACCCAGGCCGAGGATGTCGCACACTTTCATCGCGATGGCGGTCTTCAGGTCGCCCTCGCCGCTGCACGGCACACCTTGCGCCGTCAAAAGCGAATGGCCCACGATGAAACCGCTCTGAAGCTGTTCGTACGCATTGCCGTCCGCACCATGGTAGTAGTAGACGAGCGCGTCGAGGTTGAAGTCCTTCACGAGACGCTCCTGCGCGCACGCGACCTTGGCGGACCAGGCCAGCTGCTCGTCCGTCGGCTTGCGCGCGAGCGGATCCGACGGCGAATCGCCCGAGATCTCGAACATGTCGCGAATCTCCTGCAGCTTCGCCTGCACGTCGGCGTCCGTCACCTGCTCAAGCCGCGCGTTGAGGTCGCACATCTCGAGCAGCTCCACATGGATGCCCGTCTGGGCCTGTGCCATCGTGAAATCGGAGTACATGTCAAGCATGCCCGAGTAGTTGTTGCCGAGGAAGCCGAAGCGGGCCTTCGCGAGATTCGCCTTCACGACGGCGGCACGCGTCCATTCGCCGATTTCCTTCCAGGCGCGAATGGCTTCCGGACGCTGCGCCGTCACTTCGTCTGCGATGGCGATCGCCGGAGCCTTTTCGAGACCCAGCAGACCGGAGACGATTCGGAACGGAATGCCGGCGCGATTGAACGCATTGGAGATTTCCGGCGCGGGACACGCACAGCATTGGGCGAGCCATTCACCCGTGGCGGTCTTCGCGTAGTTGATCTGCACAGCCGGCTGGAGGTTGAGGATCACCGTCGGCGCCTTGCAGAGCTGATGCACCGGCAGCACGGCATCGCTTGTCACATAGGTGCCGATGTGCTGAAAGACGAGATCGACATTGTGCGCCTGAAAATATTCGCCCGCTTCAAGTCCGCGGTCGGAACAGTCGACGAGTCCGAAGTTGAACACCTCCACATCGCCGAACGCCGCAATCTTCTCCGCGATGAAACGTCCATAGCCTTCCAGACGCTCCTTGAGTCCCGCGAACTGTGGCCAATAGGCCTTCAATCCTGTCGTGTAAACACCAATGCGCGCCTTCCGATTTTCTTTCCGTTCCATTCTCATTTTCCTTTCACGGACTATTATACCATAAAATTGTTCGATTGTTCGGATTGTTCGATTGTTCGATTGGGTGGAGTGTTCGATTGTTCGGATTGTTCGGATTGTTCGATTGTTCGATTGGGTGGATTGTTCGATTGGGTAGAGTCGGTCGCTGAGCCGCGCCGCCCCCCAAGGACGCGCAAGACGGGCAAGACGCGCAGGACGATTCGCGTGTTCTGCCCAGTCCTACGCGTCCTGCCCGTCCTGCCGATCCTGCTCGTCCTGCTTGTCCTGTCCATCCTGCCAGGCACATCAGCTGACTTCAGTCTTTTTCTTCCTTTGACGCATGGCGAGACCAGCATGCCCAGACGATCAGCAGCCAAACAATAAACGGGACGCCCATCAGGAAGAGCAACAATTCCTTACCTTCACGGCTCAGGGGATTCTTCAAGAGGAAATACAGGAAATTGCCAAGCGTGCGACGCTCTTCCGGCCGATTGCTGAAGTCCGTGAAGTTCGCCTCGAAACACTTCCGCATCTTCCCGTCGATGCCATAGGACGAGCATCGTCTTAGATACTCCATTTCATCCTCGAAACAGGCAACCGCATTCATGTTGGTTGCAAAAAGGAAATACTGAATCCCGACTACAGGATTGTCTTCTGAGCGTTCTCGCCCCTTCTGCGACCTCACGTCACGAGTTCCGCAGACGACATTCGTTCCAATCTGAAAATCGACAATGCCATCCGCCAGTTTCAGCAAGGGCTGAATCGGACCACCCTCTGCCGGACGCGACTCTCGCAGCAGCACATCGTCATTTCCCCTGCCACCCCAATGCGCCAGTTCAATGGTACCGTAATTTTCATGGACCTCGTATGGATACCATAACGGAATTCGTCGATTATTATCGACCACATACCGGGCATGTTGGAATCCTCGACCGAATTTGGCCTCTAGGCAAGAAAACAAGATCACATATTCGATCAGCAGCAATGGCAAGATGGCTTTCACCCAGAACATCAAATCGGACCCAAAGGTTCCTGCCCCCATTTTCTTCTGTCCGACTTTCATTCTAGACTCCAATTTGATATGTGAATATCGGATTGTCCCAAGTGCACTCCTTCTCCTAAAAGAGATACACGAACTGACAACCAGATAACTGACGGCAGTATATCACAACTCTCAAATGAGGGTCAAGAGGTAGTTTATTTATAGAACCTTTCGCCGCACCTCAACCGTTCCACAACAAAATCAAACTTTCTCCTTGAACCTCCCCGCCCGCTTTGCTAGACGAGTACCCGATGAACCAAAAAATCAGAAATCGCCTCCTCGCCGCCGGCCACGCCCTCGCCCCGGACGAACCGCCCGCGAAACCCTTCTTCGACTGGTTCGCGGAGGACGTGCTCGGCCTCGACTCGGAGGAGTACCGCCGCGCCTTCTGGCGCGAG
>JAZUGW010000089.1:0-5763 GCA_045641465.1 Kiritimatiellia bacterium
AGTTCTCCCCGTCGCTTCGTCTAGGCGGAGAGAATGCAACTCCCCCTAGTCCGCGGCAGATTCAATGCAACAAACCCGAACGACAAAGTGAATGCAACCTCCGCTCCGCGGAGGGGTTGCATTCACTTTGTCTTTTCACCCCCCGTGAAAAGCCCGCGTAATTTTCACCACACAAGTCGCATTTTTTGTTATAATAATGTCATGAAATCATTGCGGTCAAAGGTCAAGTCCGGACAGACAATGCTCGAATACATCATCGTGTTCGTGGCATTGCTGGGTGTATTGGGCGCGATCCGACTGTTCGTCTCTGCCGCCCATTCATCGGCCGAGCGAACGACGCAACTCGTCACGTGCGAGTATCCCTAACGGTTTCATCAACAAGAAAGGACACACTGACATGAAGAGCCTCAAAACCAAAAAGGGCCAGACGATGGTCGAATACATCATCATCGTGGCGCTCATCGCGATTTCCCTGATCGCCGTGTTCACGTATTTCGGCCGTGGCGTCGGCAAGAAGGTCGCTGGTGCGACGGCGGCAATCTCCGAGGAAGAAGGCAACAAGGCCAAGCAGTCCGTGGAATCGCTCGACGAGAACACGATCAAGCGTCTCGGCGAAAACTAATCCCCCGCTTGGAGAGGGTTCTGTCCTTGACGCCCAGAAGAAGAGCCCCTGCCGGACAGGCGATGATCGAAACGATCGTCGTCCTGTTTTTCCTGTGCATGGTCTTCTTCTGGGTTTACGAGTACACGACCGTTCTCACGAACCACACGATCCTCGACTACGCCGCCGCACGCGCCGCGCGTGCCCGCACGGTGGGGTTCAACGACTTCATGATCACGAAGACCGTGCGGATCGCCACGATGGCGACCGCCGGCCGATGCCGCACGCAGGACGACGAGGGCAACTCCCTTTCGACAAGCGCGCTCATCAATCGCATGGGGTCCTACCTGCAGGCGGAGAACGACGCGGAAACACGCGGCATTCTCGACTTCCCCTTCTGGGAAGGATCGAAGCTCGGCTGGGACTGCTCGGAGCCCGGTGGCGACGTGAACGAACTCACGATGCGCGTCTGGCAGAGCCGTCCGCTCTACGGCAACGGCGAAGAAGAACTGGATTCCAAGATCGACGGCCGCCTGTACAAGCTGCAGGGCGAGGCCCATATCGAGGGACATTATCCTTTCTATCTGCAGTGATTGGGATGGAACGGGATGGGACAGGTTTTAGGTCTTAGGTTTTAGGTTTTAGGTTTTGGGTTGTAGTACATGGTTGTGGATTGCGAGAGTTAATTAGTGAAGAGAGAAAGAAAGAGACAGGGCCAGATCATTCTGGTGATGGCGTTCATGATGCTCGGGCTGTTGTTCCTGATGCTCGTGAACGCGGACGTCTTTCTCGCCATTCGCGGCAAGGGGCGTCTGCAGAATGCGGGCGACGCCGCCGCACTGGCCGCTGCGCGCTGGCAGGGCATCACGCTGAACGGCATTGGCGCACTCAATCTGGCGCAAGTGGACATCGCGTGCAAATACGCCGCGTCGCCCTCTCAATTCACGAACCTGGTCGCCGGCGTGCAGCATCTGCAGGAGCGTCTCGTCTTCGCGGGACCCTGCGCGGGACTTTACGCCTCGCAGTGCATCGCCGCGAAAAACGGCATGAATGTCGATCCCGGCATGACACGCCTTGTGAACGACTCCATCTCGGGTGCAGCCAAGTATGTGCCCGGTACGCCCTCGTGGCCGACCAAGAGCGAGGACTATGCGATGATGCTGCGCGGGGCCGTGGCGGACGGCGTCTACGCGGGCTGCGACAATGCGCAGTTCTTCAACTATTCCGCCGGCGGCTCGCATCCCCTTTACAACCGCGCCTTCTATCAGGCCGTCGACAGCGAAGACTGGTGCTGGTTCTTCCTGCGCGACGACATGTTCAATCTGCTCAAGAATTTCAACGGCTGGGGCGATGTGCCGGCAGGGTCCACCGTCTCGCCGACCAATCCCGAGTTCTACCCCGTTGCGGTCAGCCGTTTCTTCGGCGCGCTACGCGATGTCGATCCGGACCGCAATGGCAACCGTATCCGCCGCAATGTAATCGACCTCGCGCGCCGGGCCGGCTGCGAAAACGTGAACGAAGCGACGTTCGACCAGTGCGGCGTGCTCACGAACGACTATGCCTTTTCCTGGTATGTCTACAACGGCGACTGGCGCGCGTGGACGGAAATGCACCGCGGGGGACCCGACCAGCTGCCGTTGCGAAGCGACGTGCAGCCCAAGTACGACGTCTTCGGCTGTTCGTCCGTAACGCGTGTGGTGAGTACGATCAAGCCGCTCACACCTGGCACGTCCGAACGCGAGAATCTGTGGACAGCCGCAGCCAAGCCCTTCGGCGAAATCGACGGACGCACCGTCACGCTCGACGGCGAACTGCCGCTCGTCACGCCCGCCTTCACCGCCGTACGCCTCATCATGCTCGCAGGCGCCTCGGAAGCGCGCCAGAACATGGCCGAAGACGACTGGGTCGTCCACACGCGCGACCATGTCGCCTCCTGCGCCGAGGGCAAGACCATCGGAGGTTGCCGCTATTGCACGATTCTCGACAAGTGGGACAAGGCGTCATTCCGGCAGAAAGGCGTCATCTGGCTCGAACGCAACAGCGACCAATGCATCGTCCATACAGGCGGTGGGGGTGGTCCCTCGGGAGGTACACGCCATGCACGCTAAACGCGGACAGGCCGCCATCGAATTCGCCGTGTGCGTGTTCGCTTTCGCACTGCTGCTGAGTGCGATCTTCACCTTTGCCAGCATCATTCCCGAATCGACGCGCATCCAGAGCATGGTGCGCGCCATGGCGGGACGCAACGCGCAGTCGGGCACGGGGTTGGCGGAAGGCAACCTGCCCGAGCGCACGCTCGACAATCTGCCGCTCGCGCTGAGGTCCGTACCGGCCATCGACCTCGTCCACGAAACGCTCGACTTCACGGTCGACTTGGACGAACTTGCCGCCACCTACATGTTCGGTGAAGACGGCAAGAGCGAACTCAAGATCCGCGAGGAATCCTCGTTGCCCGCGATGGGACTGCCGGACTTCACGCCCGCCACGGGCATCACCCAGGAGGAGGGATTGCTATGAAGCGCCGTTTGATACTCGCCGCCCTTCTTGGCGTCGTTCTTTTGGCCGGCGGATGGATTTTCCACACGCGTACCGTGCCGGCCGACGCAGACTACAAGGGCACCTTCAACGGTCCGCACGAGGTCGCCGTCTGGTTCGAACACGGCACCGCCGTCGATGCCGCCACCAAGGCCGCCGAAGACTATCGTCAGGCCGGCTGGCAGGAACTTCCCGTCTCGACCGACACCTTCAAGGTCTTCGCCAAAGGGCAGCGCAGTGCCGCCCTTCTCGCCGAAGATCTTCCGACCGGCGTTCGCGTCACGGAATTGAAACGCAAATGATTTAAACAAAGGACACCATGAAACAGAAAATCGTTCTGATCGTCGCCATTCTCGCGGGGCTCTTGGCCGCGATTCTCACGCGCACCTACCTTTCGTCGAAAGACGCCGAAATCCTCAATTTGAAACTCGACTTCCTACGACAACATCGTGTGATTGAAGCCCTCTGCTACTGTAAGGACCTTCCGAGTGGAACAATACTTACACGCGAGGATCTCGGATCGATCAAAGTTCCAGAAAGGGGTTTGCGCGGGCAGGCCCTTTTGGAGGATCAGGCTAACGAAGTCATCGGCCGCAAAATCACCAATGGCCGTCGTCAAGGCGAACTCGTGTTCTGGAGCGACATCGAGGGGGGCAATCCGAGCAGCGGCGGTCTCGCCGACGATGTTCACAGGCTCAAACGTGCCGTGTCGATCAATGCGTCTGGTGCTGCCGCTGTCAGTGGCATGGTCAAACCGAACGACCATGTAGATGTCATCGGCACCTTCAGCTTCCCGAAAGCCGGCCCCGACGGGAAAATGCTCGAAGAACTCGTCACCTGCACGATGCTTCAGAACGTGCTCGTACTCGCCACGGGCAAGGATACTGCCAAAACCGCGAACGCCTTTAACTTCGGCGGATCCAACTATTCGACCGTCACATTGGAAGTCACGCCGCGCGAAGCCGAGATGCTCGTCTTCTGCGAGCAGATCAAGGGCCGCCTCGCGCTCACCCTGCGTAATCGGAATGACACCTCGTACGAGAAGGAACTGCCGCAGGTCAACTTCGAGAAGATCCGGTCCGAGATCGAAGACCTCAACCTCAAGCGTCAGAATGACATGGGAGGGAACCGCTAATGGCCTTTGCAATCGACATTGTTCTGCCGGGCGAAGGTTCGGCCAACCGGTATCTCTTTGAAGACGGTGCCTACATCCTCGGGCGCGGTCCTGCCTGCCACATCAACCTGAACGACGGCAGTGTTTCCGAACGCCACGCCCTTCTGATGCTGAACGGCGAAACCGCCACGCTCAAGGACATGAACAGCGCCAACGGCACGTTTGTCAACGGCACACCGATCAACGACGAGGTCCTCTTGTCGCCCGAAGCCGTCGTGCAGGTGGGCGACACCGCCCTGCGCGTGTTCCCCGTGTCGGCAGAAGAAATCGCCGACATGCAGCAGCCGTCCGCACCGGAAGAACCTGCCCCCGAAGCCCCGGCCGCCGAAGAGGAGGAACCTGAGGAACAGCCGGACCCGATGGCCGAAATCCGCCGTCAGGTCAAGGAGCAGATCCAGCAAGAGCTCATCACACGCCTCGACCTCAAGCGTCTGACGGTCGCCGGTGTCGACCGCGAAGGACTTGAAAAGCAGGCAACAGCCAAGATCCACGAAATCGTCGAACAGGTTCGTTCGAACGGCAAACTGCCGGAAGGCATCGACGCGGAAAGCATCGAGCGCGAAGTGTTCAACGAAGCGCTTCGACTCGGACCGCTGGAGGAGCTGCTGGCCGATGAATCCGTGACCGAAATCATGGTGAACGGTCCGCATCGCGTCTATGTGGAACGCCACGGCAAGTTGCAGCTTTCCAAACTCCAGTTCCTCGACGACGCCAGCGTCATGGCCGTCATCGAGCGCATCGTGTCGCCGATCGGCCGCCGCATCGACGAATCGCAGCCGTATGTGGATGCGCGTCTGGCGGACGGTTCGCGTGTGAACGCGATCATCCCGCCGCTCGCGCTGTCGGGTCCAACGATCACGATTCGTAAGTTCGCGAAGAAGACGCTGACCGTGACGGACTTCGTCAACTTCGGCACCTGGACCTACAATGCCGCCGAATTCATGAAGGCCTGTGTGGTGATGCGCAAGAACATCATCGTAGCCGGTGGTACGGGATCCGGTAAGACGACTCTTCTGAATCTGCTCTCGGGCTTCATCCCGAAGACCGAACGTATCGTGACGGTGGAAGACGCGGCCGAACTGCGCCTCGTCCAGCCGCATGTGGTGCGGCTCGAGGCGCGTCCGCCGAACATCGAAGGCCGCGGCGCCGTGACGATTCGCGACCTCGTGAAGAACTGTCTGCGTATGCGTCCGGACCGCATCATCGTGGGCGAATGCCGTAGCGGCGAAGCGCTCGACATGCTGCAGGCGATGAACACGGGCCACGACGGTTCGCTCACGACCGTGCACGCGAACTCGCCGCGCGATGTGATCTCGCGTCTTGAAACGATGGTGCTGATGAGCGGCATGGAACTGCGCTCGCGCGCCATCCGCGAACAGATCGGCTCGGCCGTGGATATCATCATCCACGAATCGCGTCTCTGCGACGGATCCCGCAAGGTAGTGGCCATCTC
>JAZUGW010000090.1:0-5759 GCA_045641465.1 Kiritimatiellia bacterium
AATCCCAACTCCGGCCACCACACGGCATAGAACGAATTGTCGCCGTTGACGACATGATACGACTTGTGAGAACCGAACGCGTTGTTGCCATACTGCGAGAGGTCGCGTCCTTTGGCATCGAACGGCCAGTCGTGCGCATCGCCCGGATGCCCCACATACGTGGACCCCGGGAAGTAGAACTTCGGATTACCCCGCGCCGAATAGGCCGCATTCATCCACTGATAGTAGGGCTGCGGCAGATTGGATCCGTTGAACCACCGCGTGCGCGTTTCAAAGTAATCATCCTTCGCCCCCAACCGCACTTCGATCTGCCAGGTCGTACGGTTGATGTATTCCGTCGCCGAAACAAAGCAGCTCACGCTGTCGTCAGAATTCGTCTTGACGCACCACTCCACCGGCGTCGGCGAAGTGGGCGCGTGTCCGACAATGCCGAAGTTGAACTCGATGCCGCCCGAACACCACGGACCGCGCATGGAGATGTCGCGGAACTTGACGGCGTGATTGTAGTAGAGGAATTCGTGTCCCGTGGACTTGTCTTCCGCCCCCCAGACCTTGCCGCCGATTTCCGGCAGCATCGTCACCTTGATCTTCTCGTTTTCAAGGATCACGGCCTTCCAGTTCTTCGCCACGCTCGTCGCGGACGACCCGTCGTAGCGGAAATACGGATAGCGCTTTTGATCCGTACGCGGCACCGGATCCGGGTCGGAGAACGGATACGTCGGGAGCGAGAGAAGCGTCTCGCGAATCGTGGCCACCTGCGGTCCCTTCTTTTCAACGGGCGGCACGGCCAAATCCGCAACGTCCACACCCCAAGCCGCGACTGCCGACACGCACACGAACGAAAGAATCAAGTTACGCATATCAGATCACACCTTTGATGTAAGTTCCCTTGAGCGCCCGCCAGAACACGACGCAGAAAGCGGAAAGCGGAATGGCGAGCAGCAAGCCCAAGAGTGAATGGAAGACGATTCCCCAGAAGAAGAAGCTGAAGATGACGCCCGCATAGCCGAGACCGGTCTTCTCGCCCTGGATGCGCGGCGTGATGAGATAGCCGTCCAGAACCTGACCCGTCAACCAGACAGCCACAACAAGAATGAGACGCAGCAGACTTCCGTCGTCGCCGAAGTAGGCGATCGGCAACGCGAGCGGCAAGCAGGTCACCGTACCGAACAACGGCACGAGGTTGAGCACGCCGAGCGCGAATCCGATGACAAAGCCATAGGGCAATCCCACCAGCATGAAACCAAGGCCGTAGTACAGACCTTCGATCAGGCAGATGACGACCTGGCGCTGGAAGAAGTTCACGAGGATATCAAAGAATGCATCGATCTGCCGCGCGACGAATCCTTTGGTCTCGTCCTTCAAGAACGGCATCTCGCGCACATAGTCTTCCCCGCGCATCGCCGGACGCGTCAGGAAGAACGCGAAGAAGATGAGCGCGACAAGCCAAGAACCTAGGCCCGTCAGATACTTGAGGAACCCGAAGCCCGCCTTCATGGCATTGGCTCCATATTCGCTTCCCAGCGTAGAAAGGCATTCCTGGGAGAACTTGACAGGGTCCACAAGGAACATCAGCACGAGATCCTCCGGCTTCGCACCAAGGTCTGTGAGGAACGTCTGCGCATTCGGATAATGCACATTCACCCATTCGCTCAAGCGTCCGACGATGGTTGGCGCCGTCTTCAGCAGGTGGCTGATCTGGTCCACGACGAGCGCCCCGCCAAACCAGCACAGCGCCCCCAGCGGCACCAGCACGCTGAACAGCATCAGGATCAGCGACAACGAGGGATTGTGAATCTTCCCGCGAATCCACTCATAGTACGGTTTGAACAGCATCGAGAGGAAGACGCCGACGATCACCGGCGTCAACGCGGGCGAAGCAAAGCCCAGAAACTTGAGCGCCACCCAGCCGAGGAACAGCACGAAAGCCAACACCAGCGCAAACGACAGGACCGTCACGCCAGCTGCAACCGTCTTTTTTTGAGAAGGAGATAAATCAATCATGTCAATTTTCTACCACGCATTTGACATCATTACTCAACAGAACAATCTTCATAAAGCCTTTCTATTATAGCATATTTGCCATTAAGCGCAAACATCAAAATCCGGCACCCCCATCATCCGCGCCTGCTGTTCGGGACCTTCAAGGCCGGTAATGCAACTCGCTCGATTCCGCCGCCATCGCGTAACCGCCGTCATCGTGGCGGATCTCATCCAGGCAGGTCGCGAAGACCCGGTCATTGACCATGTTTCGAAACTGCTCATTCATGAAGTAAGTCTTCATGAACTCGATCTTCTCCTCGCCCAGCGCGGCGACGATCTTGCGCATGCCGTCGTAGAAGTTGATCTGGGCCAGCTGCGTGTCGCCTTGCCGGATCGTGTTCACGAAGTTCGCGTTGGACGACAGGATCCGCCGCGGCAGGGACTTGATCTGCCGCCGCACCTCATCGGCGTCCTTCCAGTCGATGCCGCCGAACTCCTTGTTGAAGTCGTCGACGATGTTGGAGAGACTGTCGAACTCGACGCCTGGAATGGCGCCGTTCATCGATCCGGTCGGAATCGGCTTGACTTCGGCGTCCTCGTTCTGCATCTCGATCGCCCGCTCCTCCTCCTTGAGGAGGCGGTACTTGTCGAAGTCGATGCTCTCGAGCAGCCCCTCCGTGAAGTCCTCCCGCTTCAGGACGGGCAGCTTCTTCACCAGAAGCGAATAGAAGACGTACATCCGCTCCCAGTCGGGGCTTTCGTACGGCATGATGCTCGCGAAGAACGGATAGACGTGGCAGTAGGTCCGCATCGCGTGCTTGACCTTGATCTGCCCCTCTTCGGCAAGTTCGCCCTTGAACCGTGCCACGCAGGCATCCAGCACGGCGTCGATCTGCGGACGGTCCGCGTCGGTTCCCGTCAGCCGCAGCCGCACGACCGCCTCGGCATCCGCCGCCGTGTAGAACGGCTTCTTCTCGATCACCTCGATCAGGTCATTGAGTTTGTTGACGTCCGATTCCCCGGCAAGGACCGTCGTCTTGTAGTACTGCTGGAACGCAAGGCGGATCGCCTCGGGATCGTTCGCGAAGTCCAGGACGAAGGTGTCCGCCTTCTTCGGCGCGGCGCGGTTGAGGCGCGAGAGCGTCTGGACCGCCTTGACGCCCGAGAGCACCTTGTCAACGTACATCGTGTGGAGGAGCGGCTGGTCGTAGCCAGTCTGGAACTTGTCCGCGACGATGAGGATACGGTAGGGCTCCTCTTCGATCCGGTCCTCGATCTGCGAGGACGGGAAGCCGTTGTACATCGCCTCGGTGTGGACCTTGCCGTCGATCTCCTTGTCCGTGAACGCGACGATGGCCTTGTACTTTCCGCCCCGCTCCTCCAGCTGGGCGGAGATCGCCTTGTAGAACTCGATCGCCCGTTCGATGGACGAGGTCACCACCATCGCCCGCGCCTTCCCGCCGATCTTCTTGTAGACCTTCGTGCAGAAGTGCTCGACGATGACGGCGGTCTTCTGTCCGATCGTCTCGGGCTGCTTCTCGACGAACGCGCGGATTTTCGCCGGGGCGCGCGCCTTGTCGAACTCCGCGTCCTTGTCGGCGTCCTGGGCCGTCACCACCTGGTAGAATGACCGGTACGGCGTGTAGTAGCGGATGACGTCGAGGATGAACCCCTCCTCGATCGCTTGGCGCATCGTGTACTCGTGGAACGGACGGAATCCCGCTTGCGCGTCCGGCAGCTCCACCCGCTCGCCGAACATCTCGAGCGTCTTGTTCTTGGGCGTCGCCGTGAAGGCGTAGTAGTTCGCGTTCCGCGCGAGCTTGCGCCCCTTGATGATGCGGCAGATGCGATCCTCGACATCCTCCTCTCCATCGCCCCCGCATTTTCCATTTTCAATTTTACATTCTCCATTTCCCGAGACGCTCATCGCGAGGCTGCTCGCCATCTCGCCGTTCTGGCTCGAATGCGCCTCGTCGATGATGATGGCGAAACGCTTGTCCTTCAGGGCGCCGCCGATTTCGTCCAGAATGAACTGGAACTTGTGGATGGTCGAAACGACGATCTTCTTGCCGCCCGTCAGCAGATCCTTCAGCGTCGCCGCATGGTCCGCCCACCCGACGAGGTTCTGCAGCCGGGCGAAGGCGTGGATGTTGTCCCGGATCTGCGTGTCGAGGTTGACGCGGTCGGTGACGACGATGATCGAGTCGAACTTCGCCTGCTGCGTCTCGTCCAGCAGCAGCACGAGCTGATAGGCGAGCCAGGTGATGGTGTTCGACTTCCCGCTGCCCGCGGAATGCTGCACGAGGAAGCGGCGGCCGACCGGCTCCCGCGCGGTGACGGCGAGCAGCCTGCGGACGGCGTCCAGCTGGTGGTACCGCGGCCAGACGACCTTTTCCTTCTCCTTGCCCGTCTTCTTGTCCCGTTCGGTGACCACCTGGGCGAAGTTCTCGATGATGTTGGAGAGCGAACGCTTCTCGAACACCTCCTCCCACAGATACGAGGTCATCGTCTTGCCGGGGATGACGGGATTCCCCTTCCCGCCGTTGACGCCCCGGTTGAACGGCAGGAACCAGGATTCGGCGCCCTTCAGCTCCGTGCACATGAAGACGTCCGTGTCGTCCACCGCGAAGTGGACGGCGCAACGCTTTTTCTGGAGGAGGATCTCCTTCGGATCACGGTCAGCCTTGTACTGCTGGATCGCGTTGTCGACGGTCTGTCCGGTGAAATGGTTCTTGAGCTCGAACGTCGCGAGCGGCAGTCCGTTGATGAAGACGACGAAGTCGATCGCGTCCTTCGTCTCCACCTTCGAATAGTGCAGCTGGCGGATCACGCCGAAACGGTTCTTCCGGTAGTTCGCCTTGGCGGTCTCGTTCAGCGGGGACGGCAGCTCGTAGTAGAGCTTGAACGTCTGCCCGTTGTACTTGAACCCCTTGCGCAGCACGTCCACCACGCCGCGCGTCGAAAGCGCCGCGCTCAGCCGGTTGTAGAACTTCGCAGTCTCGGACGGCACCTTGAAGATGGCGGACGCCTCAACTTCCTTCGCCTGCGTCTCAAGCAGAAACGCCTCCAGCCACTCCTTCACGAGCGCCAGGGACTTGTCATACATCGAGGACGCCCCCTCGACGTACCCGCCCACATCGCGCAGATAGGAGACGATGATCGTCTCAAGACCCCCTTCTTTAACATTTACGGGCATACATCCTCCGTCTTAGGGGCGTGGTCCTTCTCTTGAATTTCTCTTAACTTTTCATATGTTTTAAAGAGAACCCAGATAGGAGAATGATCACTTGAGAGGTTGACAACCAACCCCTTTCTTCTCATATAAGACAAAATATTGCCAATTTTTGTCAGCTTTTGTTCTCTTGAATAATCACCACGAATCTCATCTGTCAAGAGTTCATTGATTTTTTCACGAGATGCGGACCCAAACTTTTCAAGATAGTCAAGAATGAGTGAATGAAGAGGCAATTCATCACCCACGAACGGCATCATTGGCTCTGAGATATCTTGTCTCGGAATTGTGCCACGATGTCGCCGTTCCAACCCTGTTTCTTGTTCAAATGCAATGCTATAGGGCCAATCACGCGCTAAAGCACACATTCCCTTGCGTACGGGATTGTTGCAAATGTAACGGAACTTATCGTTGTAGTGCGCTTCGTTCCTCAGACGCGTATCCCAGAAACCCCGTTGAAAGGGCAAGCCATATCGCCCCGCAAGCAAATGTTTGAATCGTGCAATCACCCTCGGTAGGGCGGTCGCGCCCCGACCGCCGTCTT
>JAZUGW010000091.1:0-9929 GCA_045641465.1 Kiritimatiellia bacterium
AGTTGAGGCCGTCCCACGGACCCGCCGCCCCGCCCGTCCAGATGTTGTCCTCCGGCACGGGCGTGGCGGAAACGACAAGCAAGAGCACGCCCGTATCGGCCTTGAGACCGAGATATTTTGAGCCGGCGCGCCCAATTGTCAGTACAAAACGACGCGCGGTCTGATCGCCAAGACCCGAAACGATTGGATAGACGCCATCCTTCGGCTCGGTTGCAAAAGACGGGGAGATCAGCACCCGTCCGTCCTCGGGCCACACCACGTCTTCAAACGTCATCACTGGCGGCGTGTTGCCGCTCGTCCAGCCGAGGGAGAGCTGGCCGCCCGCCTCGAACGTCGTCCTCGTCGTGAACGTGCGCGTGGCGGCGCCGGCATCGAGGATGCCGCCGTTCTGCACGGTAATCGACTTCATGGACCCCGCCGTGGACGGCTGCAGCGTACCCGCCCCCGTCACGAAGAAGTCGCTATTCGGAACGGCCGTCAGAACCTGCACGAGCGTCCCCTCCTTCACCGTGGTCGTACCCGTGTAGCTGAACGTCGTATTCGGATTGAACGAGAACGTGCCGCCGCCGATCAAGTTGAGATTGCCCGCGCCGGTCACGGTCGTGTCATTGTTCTTCGTCTGCATCGTGATCTTCGTGCCGACGTTGTTCACCGTCGTGATCGACGCGCCCACCTCTGTATCCGTCAGGACGAGCGTCACACAGCGCGCGAGAGACACCTCGGATTCAACTCGACAACTCCCCACCGTACAATTGCCGAGGCGCGCTTCGCAATTCTTGTTGCCCGAGACGATGAAACCGTCCGTCGCGGAATTGTGCGTCGTGAGCCACACGACCGCGCCCTGGTCGAAGGTGACAATATGGGACAGGTTGTTCGGGTAGACACGCCCCGACGATGTGAACGTACCCGGGCCGTGGATCGTATACGATTCGGTAATCGGGCCCTTCCCATTGAAGCTCCCGCTCTGCGAACCGCCGTTCAAGTTAATGACTGTATCCGCGTCCAACGTCCAGGCGCCGATCAAGCCGCAAACTGCCAGCAACATCTTTTTCATCGATACTCCCCCTTCTGGTTCCAACCTTGCTCAAACAACTAAGAACGGTGAAAATTCTACCAAAATCCTCCCCCGCCCGTCAATGGTTTTCGGGCTGGGGAGGTTCTGTACGCAGTCGGTTGCGTCGTGCGGAATCCGTGGACTCGAACGGTCCAACGCGCCGTCACTTCGCCGGCTTCGCCGCGTCCTTCGCCGCCGCCGGCTTCGCCTCGGTCGTCGTCGGCTTCGCCGCATCCAGCACCGTCACCTTCTCGATCACCACCGGCGTCGTCGGCACATTCTGGTGGAACCCGTGGTTGCCCGTCGCGACCTTGGCGATCTTGTCGACGACGTCCTGGCCCTTCGTCACCTTGCCAAAGACGGCATAGCCGAAGCCATACGGATCTTCGGACCGGTGATTGAGGAATCCGTTGTCCTTCACATTGATGAAGAACTGCGCCGTCGCCGAATCGACGACCATCGTACGCGCCATGGCAATCGTGTACTTGTCGTTCTTCAGGCCGTTCCCCGCCTCGTTCTTGATCGGCGCCTCCGTCTTCTTCTGCACCATGTCCTTCGTGAAGCCGCCGCCCTGCACCATGAACCCGTCGATCACGCGATGGAAAATCGTGCCCTCGTAGAAACCCTTCTTCGCATACGAGACGAAATTCTTCACCGTGATCGGCGCCTTCGCCTCATCCAGCGCGAGCTCGATCGAACCGAGCGACGTCTTCATCTCCACGCGCGTCGTCGCCTCCGCCGAAACGGCCGCACCCGCCAACGCCAACAGAACCATCAACTTCTTCATCTTGAATCTCCTTTGATTTTGATTAACACCGTTATTATACCAATTATTCGGTCGCGTGCGCGAGCAGGATTTTGACGAGCGACGCCAGTTTCTTCTCGGGCGTGTTCCCCTCGGGATGGCCCACGAACGCGATGTCGCGCGACGTCGTCCGGTAGAAGAACGCGCGTCCGTTGCGCACATCCAGCCGCGAAATGCCCGCCTGCGCGCACAGCACGCGGAACTCCGCGAGCTTCACAAGCCGATTCGCCGCCTTCGGCAGCTTGCCGAACCGGTCCGCCAGTTCCAGGCGCAGCTTCTTCACCGCCGGCAGCGTGGACGTCGAGGCCAGCCGCCGATGGAACTCCATGCGCTGCGTCTCCTCTTCCACATAGTCGTAGGGCAGACACGCCCCCACCGCATCGACATCCGCCGAGCCGGGCGAGAAATCCAGGAAGTCGAGGTTCAGCGTCACATCCACGAGCTCCGGCACCTTGTCGCCCTTCAGCCGCGCAATCGTCCGCTGCAGCAGCTGACAGTAGAGCTGGAATCCCACGGCGGCGATGTGGCCGCTCTGCGCGCGTCCCAGCAGATTGCCGGCGCCGCGGGTCTCAAGATCGCGCATGGCGATGTTGAAGCCCGCGCCGAGTCCCGCATGCTTGCGCAGTGCGTCGAGACGCTCGCGCGCTTCCGAATCGATCGCCCCTTCGCTCGGCAGCAGGAAATACGCATATCCCTGACGCGAGGACCGCCCCACGCGCCCGCGCAGCTGATAGAGTTCGGCAAGACCGAAATGGTCCGCGCGGTCGACGAGAATCGTATTCGCCCGCGGGATGTCGAGTCCGCTCTCGACGATCGTCGTCGACAGCAGGACGTTCGTCTCGCCTCGGGCGAAGCGCTGCATCTTTTGCGCCAGCAGGGCGGACGGCATCTGTCCGTGCGCGACATCGATTTTCGCCTCCGGCACAAGCGCCTTCAGCCGCGACGCGATCTTCTCGATCGTCAGCACGCGGTTGTGCAGGAAGTAGACCTGCCCGCCACGCGCCAATTCCTTTTCGATGGCCGTGCGGATCGTCGCATCCGTATCGCGCACGATCTTCGTTTCGGTCGCCACGCGCTCGCGCGGCGGCGTTCGCAGCAGGGACAGATCGCGCGCCCCGGTCATCGACAGATAGAGCGTACGCGGAATCGGCGTCGCACTCATCGTGAGCACATCCGCCGTGGCGCGCAGACGCTTGAGATGCTCCTTGTCCTTGACGCCAAAGCGCTGCTCTTCGTCGATGATGATGAGTCCGAGATCATGGAACGCGACCTTCGCCGACAGCAGCGCATGCGTGCCGATGACGATGTCCGTCGCGCCGGACAGCAACCGCGCGCGCGTCCCCTTCTTCGCCTCGTCGCCCTGGAAGCGGCTCATCGCCTCGATGCGAATCGGCGTGCCGTCGAATCGGGCCAGGAAGGTTTCGAAATGCTGTTCGGCGTGGACCGTCGTCGGTGCCAGTACGGCGGTCTGCTTGCCGTTCATCGCCGCGATGAACGCCGCGCGCATCGCGACTTCCGTCTTGCCGTAGCCCGCATCGCCGCAGATGAGACGGTCCATCGGCTTCGCCGCGGACATATCCTGCTTGACGTCTTCGATCGCCCGCGCCTGGTCGGCCGTCGCCTCATACGGGAAGGCCGCCTCGAACTGCGCCACATCCTCGTTCGCCACATCGTAGGCGAAACCCGGCACCACGGCGCGGCGCGCCTGCGTTTCCAGCAGGGACGACGCCAGATCCTGCACCGCGCGCTGGGCATCGGCCTTGTCCTTCACCCAGCGCTTGCCGTCGAGCCGATGCAGCTTCACCGTCTCGCCCTTCACGCCCACATAGCGCGACAGCAGATGCGCGTGCGAAGTCGGCACGTGCAGACGTGCGCCATCCGCATACTCGATCGTGAACACTTCGCTGCGCTGGCCCGCGACCTCGATTTCGACCGACCCCTGGAAGATGCCGATGCCGTAGTCCAGATGCACCACATAGTCGCCCACGTCGAGATCCAGCGTGTCCGTGAAGCGCTCGCCCACGACAGTCGACTTGAATGCCGTCGTCGCCACGCGCCGGCGGTGGGCGAAGACGCGGTCGCTCTTCGCGACGACGACGAGTCCCGGCACTTCGAAGCCGCCGCCGAGGTCGCTTTCCTCCAGCACGCGCGAGCCCTTCCGGTCCGCCGCGATCAAGTAGGCCTGCAGACGCGCCCGCGCCGAATCCAGCAGCTCCGGCGAGCGGGCGGACTCGATGCCGAGCTCCGCGAATCCCGGCAGGGGCGAGGCCTGAAACGCGCTGAGCGGCACACCCCGCGGCGCCGGATCGCCCGAGTAGAGACGGCGGTAGCGCCGCTTGGACAACGTGGCAACCGGCGGCAGAAGCGACGGATAGTCGTTGTGTTCGAGGAAGAGCGTCGTCGCGCCTTCGGGCAGCACATCGGCAATCGTCGGACGCGTCGTGTCGTCTTCGCAGGCCGGCAGTTCCACCGGTGCGAAACGGGCTTCTCCGCACGTGCCCGTACTGGTCTGCAGCGCCGGATCGAATGTGCGCAGCGACTCGAGTTCGTCGCCGAAGAATTCGGCGCGCGTCGGTTTCGCCTCGTCGGGCGACCAGGCGTCGAGCACATCCCCGCGCACGGCGAACTGTCCGGGCGTCGTCACCTCCGAGACGCGTTCGTAGCCGCCCGCAAGAAGACACCGCTGCACCTCGGCAAAAGGAAGCGACGTGCCGCCCGGCGCCAGATGCACCGTCGCCGCCGCCACAGCCGCGGCCGGTGGGACGGGCGTCGGCAACGCCGCCGACGGTGCCACGACCACCAGCGGACCCTCCAGCCCGCTTCCCAGCGCCGCCGCCACCTTCAGCCGCGCCGCCAGACTCGCGCGGTCGCCGTCGAGCGGCGGCGGAAACTCCAGCACCCGCATCGCGCAATCCTGCTGGGCGAGACACTCGAGATCCGCGCGCAGGGAATCCGCCTCGGGAAGACCGGGCGTCACCACGAGAACGAACGGCGGACGGTCCTCCGTCGGATGAACCGCCAGCACCGCTGCCGCAAAAGCGGCGGACGATCCGGTGAAAGAGGAAAGCGCAAGAGCCGGTGACGGATGATCCATCACCGGTCGGAAGGCCTTTTCAAAAAGCCCCAGCCTCTCGCTTACGGCACGCATGTGCCGCCTATTATACCACAGAGACAGGTTCGACGCACGGGATTCTCGGAGGATTTCCAATGAACGACTGAGGGCGTCGAACCTGAGTGTTCAGTGTTCAGTTTTCAATCTTCAGTCTTCAGTGCAAAGCGCTCATACGTTCTTCTGAAAACTGAAAACTGAAACTGAAAATTGAAGATTGAAGACTGAAGATTGAATACTCAGGATCGATGCCCCCAATTAATTCCGCTGAACATCCCCCGTTGTCCCCTAGGCATCGATCCTGGGAAGCTTGGCGAGGCTGCGTGCAAGATCTTCGTCCGCCGGAAGCGTATCGCCCATCACGCCGTCATTGAAGGCCTTGTAGGCCGTCATGTCGAAGTAGCCCGTCCCCGTGAGGCCGAAGAGAATCGTCTCCGCGCGCCCTTCTTCCTTGCAGCGCAAGGCCTCGTCGATCGTCGCACGAATCGCGTGGCTCGACTCCGGCGCAGGCAGGATGCCCTCGACGCGCGCGAAGAGCTCGGCGGCGGAAAAGACGTCCGTCTGCTTCACGCTGACGGCCTCCATCAACTTCTGGTCGTAGAGCTCGCTCACGACCGAGCTCATGCCGTGGAAACGCAACCCGCCCGAATGGCCCGGGGACGGGATGTAGTCCGCGCCGATCGTGTACATCTTGGCGAGCGGACAGATCCGCCCCGTATCGCAGTAGTCGTACGCGTACTTGCCGCGCGTGAGGGACGGGCAGCTCGCCGGTTCGACGGCGATGAAGCGGTAGTCGTTCTCGCCGCGCAGCTTCTCGCCCATGAACGGCGAGATGAGTCCGCCCAGATTCGACCCGCCGCCGGCGCAGCCGATGATCACGTCGGGCTTCTCGCCGAGCTTGCGGAACGCCGTCTGCGCTTCGAGGCCGATGATGGACTGATGCAGCAGCACCTGGTTCAAGACGGAACCCAGCACATAGCGGCAGTTGGGCGTGCGCGAGGCGGTCTCGACGGCCTCCGAGATGGCGCATCCCAGCGAACCCGTCGTGCCGGGATGTTCCGCGTTGATGAGGCGTCCCACCTCGGTCGTCATCGACGGCGACGGCGTGACCGTGGCGCCGTAGGTGCGCATGACCTCGCGCCGGAACGGCTTCTGCTCATAGGAGCACTTCACCATGAACACGTGGCAGTCGAGTCCGAAGAAGGCGCTCGCCATCGAAAGCGCCGTACCCCACTGGCCCGCACCCGTCTCGGTGGTCACGGCGGAGAGTCCCTGCGCCTTCGCGTAGTAGGCCTGCGCCACGGCGGAATTGAGCTTGTGCGAACCGGACGTGTTGTTGCCCTCGAACTTGTAGTAGATCTTCGCCGGCGTACCCAGGGTCTTCTCGAGGAAGTAGGCGCGGATCAGTGGCGAAGGTCGGAACATTCGGTAGAAGTCCTGAATCGGCTTGGGAATCTCGAAATACGGCGTCGTGTCGTCGAGTTCCTGCCGGACGAGTTCCTTGCAGAAGACCGGTTCGAGATCGGCCGGCGTGCACGGCTTGCCGGTCGCGGGCATCAGCAGCGGCGCGGGTTTCTTCTTCATGTCCGCACGCACGTTGTACCAGGCGGTGGGCAATTCATTTTCGGCGAGGTAGGTCTTGTAGGGGATCGTGTTCATTTGGATGTTCCTTTCTGTTTTCGGATAATGCAAAACGCGGACCGTTCATCTCGAACGATCCGCGTCTGTGGGGTGATTCAGTGTGCTGTCGCTTTTGCCTAAACAGCCAGCACGCCGGCGGATTCACACCCGCGGCGCCACCAGTTGAAGGTATTGAGAGCCAGCTTGTTCATGTTTATTCTTCTGTGCCTTTCAAAGCACGGGCAAAAGTATAGCACATTCTCCCGCCCAAACGCAACCCCTTTTTTCAACCCTGAAAATCGTTTAGAATCTTCCCCTTTCAACAACAAAAGGAATTCTATATGAAACACGTCCCTACATTTGGAGAACTCTTCGCCGCCTATTCCGAATCCGCCGCACGCGAACGAATCAAAAATCAACGTCCATCGTCCAGTACCGTCGGGAACGTCATCAGCGGCGTACGCCGCATGCTGGAGATCCTCCAGCCGTCCGACGGACGCCTCCCGCTGTGCGAACAGCCGATCACCGAACTCACGCGCCAACGCATCGAAACCTTTCTCGTGACAGCCGGCACTGTTGGCATCAACCCCACCAGCGCACAGACCTACCTCGCCCACATGCGGGCGCTCACCGCGCGTTGGACACGCCCCTACTACGAAGACCGCGGCTGGCATGTGCCCCCCTTCCCGATTCCCGTCTGCCGCCGGCCCGGCATTCGCTACATCCGCCCCGAGCGCACCGTCCTGCTGCAGGTACGCGACTGGTACAACACCCTGCGCTTGCGTACTGACAAACGCGATTGGCTCGTCGCCACGCTGATGCTCGAATTCGCCATGCGCAACAGCGACATCAAGCGACTGCACTGGAGCGACTTTCGTCCGAAAGACGACCACATGGTTCTCTGCTATACGCCGCACAAGACGGAACTCTCCAGCGGACGCATCGTCGCCTGGCCCGTGCATCCGATCCTCTGGAACGAACTCTGTCAAATACGCGCACAGATGCCGGATGTCACCGGCACGCACTTTCAAGGGCTCGTCGTACCGGCCGCGCGCCTTGTCTTTACACGCCTCAATGCCGAAATCCGCGCCAACCATTTCTTCACGCGCACCCACAAAGGCCTGTATGAACTGCGCAAGATCTGCATCGACCACGTCTACCAGCGCTTTGGTGCCGAAATGGCCTCCGCCATCAGCGGCGACGACATACGAACCGTCACACGCTACTATGCCGATCCCGCCGCCGTCGCCACCGTCGGCCTCCGCATCGTCGACCTACTGTGAACAGCCGGTCTATCGGCCACGACCGTTCTTCCGATGCCCCTTGCCCTTCTGCGAAGCCACCCAATGGTCAAACCGAACGGGATCAAGCGCACGTGCCTTCATAAGCCATTGTTGACCAACAGCATAATTGCGCGGCACATGACGACCGTTGAAATGGAATTCAGCAATGGACATTGCGAGTTCGTAGGTCGGTTTCTCGTCGTACTGTTTTGTGATGCCCTCATAAGCACGCTTGACAAGACCAAGCGCGTAGGGGGCCTTTTTTGCGAGCGCCTTGTCGAGGTAGCGCTGTGCCTCGGCAAGGTCCTCGCGCGTCTGAGACGACGCCGGCAATCCGGGAGCGAGATAGACGCCGCCATAGAGCCAGTGAAGCTCGTAGCAGGCCCTTGCATCGCCTTTGTCGGCAAGGCTCTTGAAACATTCGAACATTCGAACATTCGACCAATCGAACATTCGCACATTCAAACATTCGAACATTCGACCAATCGAACATTCGCACATTCAAACATTCGAACATTCGCACATTCGAACATTCGAACATTCGACCAATCGCACATTCAAACATTCGAACATTCGAACATTCGCACATTCGACCAATCGAACAATCCGAACAATCGAACAATCAATACAAGAACCCAAAGAGCCAAAGCGGGATTTTGCTACCATGTCCAACAGCGATACCATCGTTTACCACGAAACTGTTAGGAAGATCGGCGATTTGGCTAAATCCTTTCTTCCTTCCACCGACCTCGAAAGTCCATTTGTCGTCTACGACAAAGTCGCCCACACCCGTATACTTGATGGCATGACTGGACCTCAACTGGTTAAAAAAGAACGTTTCCCGTTCGACACCACTGTCGACATGTGAAACCAAGGCATGCATCAGGGTGGTGTTGTCACAATATATTTTCTCGGGCTTAGACAAGTTGTTCAATTTCAATCCCTTTGCGTCTAGAAGCCCCAACAGTCCAGCCCGTTCCAGTGCCCCCAACATCTTGAGACCTTGGTCTCTCCCTGTCTCCAACTCCTTGTATAACTTGCTCATATTGGGTGTCTGAGGACAGCTCTCGGCCAATACCATCAACATTTTTCGTGTCTTGCGAATGGTGTCCTGCGAAATCTCCGTGATCGCAGGATAGTCGACCTCGAGTACCTTGTTCACCGTTTCCACCAACCGCTCTCGATATTTGGACAGACCCTCACGATAAAACGGATAGTATCCATAGTGAAGATAGTTCTCGAAGTGATTGAGAATCTTGACCTGATCATTGATTTCATTCGCGATCTTTACGTGTTGTCCCAGAATTTTCTCGAGAGGGATCGCCTTGGCATCCAAAATGCCTTCAAGTTTCAAATATTCCCGAAAGCTTAGTCCCGCAAGATTATACACCGATTGACGTCGGGAAAGATCCCCTCTTGCCTTCTCCATCTGTAAGAGCGAGGAACCGTTGTAGACGATGCTCATCTTACGGTACTGGTCGACGATGTTTTTCAGTTCCAATGACCAATCAGGGCCAAGACAGTGAACTTCATCAATAAATAAATGAGTAAATCCATGATTGTACAGATATGCAACAAGATCTTTTAGCCGATGCCGAACGAACCAGAGGTCGTCAAGACTGACATAGAGTGCCAAATGCGAATCCTCTCCAAAAGCATCACGGAGTCGCTGACGCATCAATGTCGTCTTACCAATTCCTCTGGCCCCTTTAATACAGATCAATCTATCCGACCAATCAATTATGTCAGCCAAATAACGATAGTATGTCGATGTCTCATCATGAATCTGCCGATTTGAATTTTCAAAAAGATCTTCCACGTTTTCAGTTGTCAGTCTTTCGGACATTTTAGCAACTCCAGTTTTGATTTTTTGTCGATTTTAACAAGTAGACTTGCTAAATTGTATCAAAGCTTAGTCCGATGGTCAACTCAATGAATGAAAAAAAACTGCTATCTCCTGCGCGCGGAGGAACAACAACGAAGAGACGGGGAAGTCTGAAGCGCGTCGACTCGGTGCTGAAGATGGGCGGTCTGGGAATCGCCTCATCGCTCATCCGC
>JAZUGW010000092.1:0-23457 GCA_045641465.1 Kiritimatiellia bacterium
AAAATGAGGTTGTCGGTCAAAAGGTTGCAGATTTTCTCTCGAAACTCGAACATGAAACCAAACGGTGGAAGTTTGACAGCAATGATATTGTGAAGATATTGGGTGAGCCGACTTCGGAAGTTCATCAATTACGATACATACGATACGAATACGAGTGTGATGGAGTAGTCTTTGAAATACTGTTTGGTTTGGATCCTAAAGGTCTGCATCAAGTGGTCTATGTCGGGCAACGTGTCATTGCTTCAAAAAGTCACTCTTCAAAAAGTCACTGTTTTATTGATTGAGGTGTTCATGATCTTGATGGGCAAAAGGCTGTTTCTCTTGTGTGCAATCGTCTTCTTGACGCTTGCCTGTCAACAGAACACGGCCAAACGCATTCTCGTGACGTATCCCGTTCTTTCTGGTATCGTCTATTCGGACGAACCGCTTGAATTGGAAACCGTTAAGTGAAGGCAAAATGGGTGGATTGACAGTTGGGGTGTGATTCGGGTATAATCTTATCTATGAAAAATCTTGAAATTGTCGGACTGGCCTTTCTGGCCAGTGTGTTTGCCCTGAAGGTCGCAGCTGCGCCGGTGTGGATTTCCGCTGCCGATGCGCGGAGTGCGACGAAAGAGGAAAAGCGCGCCGAGCTGGCCCCTGTGGGGACGAGCCTTTTCGCCAAGGAGGTCGTCAACGCCCAGCGGGTGGTGAAGGCCGTCTGGACGGCGTCGGGACTCGGCGTATTCAACATCTTCGTCAACGGCGCGAAGATCGGCCAGGAGGTGCTCAAGCCCGGCTTTACGCACGCCCGCAAGACGAAATACACGTACACCTACGACGTGACGGCGCAGCTCAAGACGGCGGCCGGTGCGACGAACGCCTTCACGGCGGAAGTCTCCACCGGCTGGTGGAACGACAAGGTGAGCGGCTATCTCGGACAGAAGAGCGCCTTCTGGGCGAGTCTTGTTCTGACGTATGCCGACGGTACGACGCAGATGATCGAGACGGATACAACCTGGCTGGCGGGCGTGGGCGGTCCGGTGGTGCGTGCGGGCATCTTCGACGGCGAAATCTACGATGCACGCATCTGCAAGACTTCGGCCGCGATGAAGCCGGCGGTCGTCAATACGGAATTCGCCGGCGAGATCCTGCCCGCGAACGGCGCGTCGATCGTGGCGCGCGACGATCTGACGCTGTCCCCCGTCGAAGCCTACACGTGGAAGGGCGTGACGGGCGCCGATGCCAACTGCCACGGTACGGTCGTCAAGACGCGCCTGTTCAAGGCGGGCGAGGCGATGACGCTCGTGCCGGGTGAAACGCTGGTCATCGATTTCGGACAGAACGCCGCAGCGGTGCCGGAGCTCGAAGCCACAGCGGCGGCGGGCACGAAGGTGACGATTCTCACGGCTGAAATGCTGAACGACCAGAACGGCGCGAAGAAGCGCGGCAACGATGGTCCGGAAGGCGCCGTCTACCGTGTGAATCTGCGGTCGATCCACACGCAGGGCTCGCGCGTCGAATACACGTTCGCGGGCAAGGGGCTTGAGAAGTACCGTCCCGAATACACCTTCTGCGGCTATCGCTACATTTCGGTGACGGCGACGGACAAGGTCACCTTCAAGGCGTTGCGTTCGGTGCCGATCACCTCGATCCGCAAGGACCTCGAGCGGGGTTCCGTGACAACGGGCGTGGCGGATGTCAACCGTCTCATCAAGAATGTGTGGTGGGGCCAGTACTCGAACTACCTCTCCGTGCCGACGGACTGTCCGCAGCGCAACGAGCGTCAGGGCTGGACGGCCGATACGCAGGTGTTCGTCAAGGCGGGCATCTACAATGCCGACACCTACGACTTCTTCGTGAAGTTCATGCGCGACATGGCCGACACGCAGACGGAGTGCGGCAGCTACACGGGCGTGGCACCGGTGGGCGAATACGGAAATGCCGGCGACAAGCGTCTCGGCTGGAGCGACTGCGGCATCGTGGTGCCGTTCGTGACGTGGCAGCAGACGGGCCGTACGGACATCCTTGCGAAGTACTGGGGATCGATGACGACGTTCATGAACTTCCTCAAGGAGAACCGCTACGCCAAGGATTCGGCGCTCAACTACCAGTGGGCCGACTGGCTGAGCTACGAGGACTATGAAAGCAACAGCGGTCGCGGCTGGACGAAGGGGCCGGACGGCAAGCGGCTTCTGCGTCCCGAAACCTCGCTCTACTGGAAGTACCTCGGCGGCTGCTATTGGCTGATGGACGCCGAAATGATGAGCCAGATGGCCGCGGCGCTCGGCAAGACCGATGAAGCCGCACGCTACGCGAAGATGGTCGAGGAGGCGCGCCAGTACATCCGTACGGAACTCCTTGAGAACGGGCGCATCCCCGCATGTCTGCGCGGCATGCAGACGCCGGCGCTCTTCGCCCTGCGCTGCAAGCTGCTGGCCGACCCGAAGGAGGTCGAGGCGACGAAGGCGGCCCTGCTCAAGAACATCGCCGACCATGGCAACTGCCTGCAGACGGGATTCCTCGGCACCTCCATCCTGATGGACACGCTCACTTACGAGGTGGGACGTCCGGATGTCGCGTACACGCTGTTGCTGCAGCATAAGAACCCGAGCTGGCTCTACTCTGTCGACCAGGGCGCAACCACGATCTGGGAACGTTGGAACAGCTACACGAAGAAGGACGGATTCGGGCCCGTGGGCATGAACTCGTTCAACCACTACGCGTACGGCGCGGTGCTGGCGTGGATCTACGGCACGGCGGCCGGCATTCAGGTCGATCCGAAGCTGCCGGGCTTCCGCCACTTCGTACTGGCGCCGATTCCGGACAAGCGTCTCGGTAAGATCGATGCCGCCTATCGTACGCCGTACGGCGTCGTGAAGTCGGCGTGGAACTATGCGGGCGACGGAACCTGCACATGGACGTATACGATTCCCACCGGTACCACGGCGACGGTTGTGCTGCCGAATGGCACGCGTACGGAAAAGGGTGCCGGAACCTATACGGACAAACTCTGATCCGTCCAGGTGAACGAAAGGATGTTTCTGCCATGAAGTTTCTTCCCGCGCTCGTCTGTGCCGCGGCGGCATTCTCGCTTGCCGCGACGACGAATCCTTCCATCCAGCAGCTGGCGTACGATTTCGCGACGCCGCCTCTGACCTCGCGTCCGGGCGTCTACTGGTATTTTATGGACGGCAACCTCTCGAAGGTCGGCGCGACGCGCGACCTCGAAGCGATGCGCGCAGCCGGCATCGGCTACGCCGTGTTCCTTGAGGTGAACGTGGGCGTGCCGCGCGGGAAAGTCAACTTCATGAGTCCGCAGTGGATCGACTTCTTCAAGCACCTCGTCAAAGAGGCCGAACGCTGCGATGTGCAGATCATCCTCGGCATCGGCCCCGGGTGGTGCGGCAGCGGCGGACCCTGGGTCAAGGGCGAGAAGTCGATGCGCCATCTCGTCTCGTCGGAGACGACGGTCGAAGGCGGGCGGTCCGTCAAGGTACAGCTCGCAACGCCGGCGCCGCGCGATCCGTTTTTTGGCATCCATCAGTTCCCGCCGGCTGTGCGGGCCGCACGCGACGCCTACTACGAAGATGTCGCCGTGCTCGCGTTTCCGGCCTCGCGCACCGAGCCCGCGCAGGTGAAGGATGTGGACGAAAAAGC
Organism: Kiritimatiellia bacterium; assembly: GCA_045641465.1. Lineage (GTDB taxonomy): Bacteria > Verrucomicrobiota > Kiritimatiellia > RFP12 > UBA1067 > RUG572. The sequence continues at coordinate 3,640 of JAZUGW010000092.1, forward strand.
GCACGTCTATCGCGCGCCCTATTCGTCCCGTCCCGGCGTGAAACAGTATCTGCCGTGTTCCGTGCCGTCCGGATCGGCGCTTCCTGCGACACCGGGAATCGACCGGAAGTGGGTCGTCGACCTCACGAAGAACATGGCACCCGACGGTACGCTCACATGGAAGGCTCCGGCGGGACGCTGGACCATCCTGCGTTTCGGCGCCCGTAACAACGGCGCCATCACGCGTCCCGCGCCGTTGCCGGGCGTGGGCTTTGAATGCGACAAGTTCAGCGAGACGGCGCTTCGGGACCATCTGGCGCACTTTACGGACCGTCTCTTCGCGGCGGTCGGAGGACGCCCGAATCCGAAGGCCTTCGGCGGCATCAAGTATCTGCATCTCGACAGCTGGGAGATGGGGGCGCAGAACTGGACGGACGACTTCCGCGCCGAGTTCACGCGGCGGCGCGGCTATGATCCGCTTCCGTTCTATCCCGCCTACGCAGGCTATGTGGTGGGGGATGCGACGATGACCGAACGCTTCCTCTGGGATCTGCGCCAGACTTCGCAGGAACTCATCATCGAGAAACACGTGAAGGCTGTCAAGCGCTATGCGCGCCAGCACGGTTGCCAGGTCTCGTGCGAACCCTATGACATGAATCCGATTCAGGACCTTGAACTTGCGGCGGCATCCGATCTGCCGATGGCGGAGTTCTGGTGCCAGGGCTTTGGCTACAATACGTCGTGGACGCCGTTCGAAGCGTCGTCCGTCGCGCATTTGATCGGCCAGGGGGTCGTGCCGGCGGAATCTTTCACGGCGGCGAACGACGGGTGGCGTCCGCATCCCGCGACGATGAAGAGCCAGACCGACTGGGCGCTGAGCGCCGGTATCACCCGCTTCATCTTCCACACTTTCCAGCATCAGCCGCTTGACGAGTCGAAGCGTCCCGGCATGACGATGGGACCGTATGGTGTGCATTGGGACCGCAACCAGACGTGGTGGCCGATGGCGCGCGGCTATCATTCTTACATGATGCGCTGCCAGCATCTGCTGCAGCAGGGACGCGTTGTGTCGGATATCCTCTATGTGAATCCGGAAGGGAATCCGCACGTCTTCCGGGCACCTGCCTCGGCGCTGGTGGGGGCCGACGGCTTCCTGCCGGATAAGCGCGGCTATGGGTTCGATGCGTGTCCGCCGAGCCTCTTTGATCAGATTGTCGTGAAAGACGGACGCCTTGTGTTCCCGAGCGGCGCCACCTATCGCGTGGCAGTGCTGCCGGACTACGGAACCATGACGCCGCAGCGTCTCCGCAAGGTCCGTGAACTGCTGCTGGCGGGTGCGACGGTCGTCGGTCTGCCGCCTCGTGCGGCACCGGGCCTCACGGACTATCCGGCGTGCGACGACACGGTGCGTGCGCTGGTGGAGGAACTCTGGGGAACGGCGGACGAACCTGAACGGCACATCGGAAAGGGCCGTTTGGTGCGTCCGAAAGCGGCGTCGGACAAGCTCTATCAGAATTACAACGAGACGGCGCAGCTGCTTGCCGAGGCGGGTGTCGCGCCCGATTTCGAAGAGACCTCGGGCGAGCTGCGCAACGCCCACCGCACGGCGGCCGGCTGGGATCTCTATTTCGTGTCGAGCCGTGCGGATCGTCCGCTCCGTTCCACTTGCACGTTCCGTGCGCAGGCGAAGCGTGTGGAGGTGTGGGACGCGCTCACGGGCGCACGTACGGTTGCGAAGGCCAAGCCGGACGGCGCGCGGACGAAGGTCGAGCTTTCGTTCGCCCCGAACCAGTCGTTCTTCGTCGTCTTCTTCAATGACGACCTGCCGGCCGCCGGTGCGTCCGTTGCGAAGACGGCGGCGTTCCAGTCCCTTGAGGGTGCGTGGAAAGTCGCGTTCCAGCCGCCGGTGGGCGCTGCGTTCACGGTGACCTTGCCGACGCTCGTCGACTGGTCGAAAGAGGCGGATCTGCGTCTGCGCTACTTCTCCGGAATCGCGACCTACACGAAGACGTTCGATTGCGCGGCGCCTTCGCCGGAACGCATCTTCCTCTCGCTCGGTACGGTGAAGAACATGGCGCGCATCCGGCTCAACGGACACGACCTCGGCGTCCAGTGGACCGAGCCGTGGCGCGTGGAGGTGACGGGACTTTTGAAGCCGACGGGCAACCGCCTCGAGATCGAAGTCGCCAATCTCTGGACGAATCGTCTCGTCGGCGACGAACGCGTGCCGCCTGCGCAACGGACGACCTTTACCACGCGGAGACCTTACAAGGCGAATTCGGCCCTCGAACCGTCCGGACTGATGGGCCCCGTTCGGCTTGAAAAGGAAACGGCGGAATGAACCTTCGGTCGTTCTGGTGCGTTTAACCTCGTTGATGTTCAAACTTCCTGCTAGAACGGATACGAGTCGTGGCTTCACCTTGATCGAGTTGGTCGTGGTGCTGGTCATCCTGTCCCTGCTCACCCACCTGGCCGTGCGCGAGATGGGGAAGGTGCAGGATGGACGTCTGGCCCGTCAGGCCGAACGCCAGCTGGAGGAGATTCGTGCGGCCGTGTGGCAGACGGATCGCGGGGAGGAGTCGACGGGGTTCCTCGTCGACATGGGCCGTTTGCCGCGTGCGCAGGCGATGACGAACGAGACGGGACGCACCGTCCTGACGCTGAGCGAACTCTGGCGGCGGCCTGACGATGTGGCGCCGTTCGCGCTGCGGGCGGCATCCACGACGAATCTCGTCGTACCGGCCGCTGTGAAGAGCGAGCTCGCGGATGCGTCCGTGATCGTGCCGTGCGGTTGGCGCGGACCCTACCTGCGGCTGCCCACGGGACGCGACCGCTTGATCGATCCGTGGGGGAATCCGTTTGAAACGCCCGATGATGCGGGATTTGTCCGCCTCTTCCTCACAAACGAGGTGGCGGCGGTGGCGGGACATCCCGTCGGGGCGATTCGCCATCTCGGCGCCGATGCGCGTCCGGACGACCGGCAGGCGCCCGCAACGGCGCGGGAGCGCGATGGGCGCATTGATTTCCTGCCGGCCGGCGGCGGGACGAATGCGCTGGCGGTGAATGCGAATTTCGTGAACGGGAACGGCCCCGTGGGCGTTTCGGGCGAGGTGCGGTGCCGGTGGTATCTGCCGTGCGGCGGTGCGATTACGGGGGCGGTCGAAAAGACATCGCTCGCCGGCGGATCGTTTACGACCTTTTCGTTCACCGGTGTGCCGCCGGGGGTGTGTACGCTCGTCGTCGATGTCGGTGGCAAGGCCTGTGCGCGTACGCGCGTGCTGTTGCCGCCGGGCGGCCGCAGCGTTGATTTGAAAGTGTGGGTGCCCTGATGAAGCCGATCCGGTCCACAGAAGTGTTTACGACCGCAGCGTGTTTTCGTCAGCGGGTCAATCTGCCGGCGGCGCAGGTCGTGGGTCTGACGGACGAGGAGCTCGCGTCCGCTTTGTGCTTTGAGATCGAACCGTTCAGCGGCATTGCGCGGGTGGACGGACAGATGGCGTGGAAGCGTGCGGAGGGGGGCGATGTGACGCGGGCCGTGTTCGACGTCGTGCAGATCCGTACGCGCGACCTGCAGGACGAAGTCGCGAAGCAGCGGGCCGCGAAGCGGTCCGTGCGCGCGGTCACGGCCGTACCGGATGCGGCGACGGGCGAGACCGTCGAGATGCTGCCGTGGATTCCGCTCAAGGCGGCAGGCACGGGTGCGTCGCGCCTGGTTTGGTTGGCGGGGATTGCGGGTGCGCTCGTCGTGCTGGCGCTTGGCGGCGAGTATTGGCATCTTTCGCGGAACGTGCGGGACCTCTCGCGCGAGGTCGCGGCACAGCGCGTGCTGCAGGCGGAGAGGAATCAGCTGACGGCGAAATTGACGGCGCTTCAGCGTGAAGCCGATGCGATTCGGACGGCGCGGATGGAGTCCGCCCGGGCGCAGCAGAATGCAGATGTCCTACGGGCGGCGTGGCGTGTGCTGCTGGAGGCGGTGCCGAAGGCGTGTCGCGACGAGAGCGTGCTGAAGACGATGACGGCGACCGGCGCGTATTCGGCCGAGCTGACCGGTCTGGCCCTCTCGCCTGAGGCGGCGACACGCACGTTTGTGCGCCTGACGGAGGAGCTCAAGCCGCCGAAGAGCGGCTGGCGCTTGACGCCTGGCGCGATTCAGGCACCTGCCGCCGGTGGAACGGTTCGCTTTGAATGTCGGTTGGCGTTCGACCCCGAGGGCCAGTTCAAGTGAGGGGGAGATGATGCAAGTCAGAAAGAAAGACAAGATTTTTCTCGCGGTCGTCCTGCCCTTGGTGCTGCTTTGGGGATATTTCGATTTCGTGCGGAAACCGCTGGTCCGGCGTTTCGCGGCGCTGAAGACCGAACAGCGGCAGTTGCCGGACGAGGTGATGTATCCGACGGAGAAGCGCCAGCTGCAGAAGCGCATTGCAGATGCCGAAGCCGCGCTTGCGCAGGAGAAGGCGGAGAAACCGCCGGAGATGAAGGTGACGGGCGAGCCGACCGCCTTGGCGGCGGCGCGTCAGGATGCCGTTCTCGCGGCGCTGGCAAAGGCGGGGACCAAGATCGTGCGGGTTCAGCCGATGGCGGGGGAGAAGACGTCGGAAGATCGTCGGGGCGATGCCGTCTTGCGGTCGACGGAACGCTGTGCGGAACCGGAGGCGCGTTGCTTTACCGTCGAGGCGGACTATGCGACGTTCCTGTCGGCCTTGGGGGCGTTTTCGTCCGCACGGATGGCGGTGATTCCTGAATCGGTTTCGTTGCGGGTCGGTTCGCGGACCTGCCGATGGGAGATGGTGTTATGGCTTTGAGCGAACTGCTGGCGAAGATCCTTGCGCAGTGCGAGGCGACAAAGGCGAGCGACGTGCATCTCGCCTGCCACGAGATTCCGCGATTCCGTCTGCAGGGACAGCTGCTGCCGAATCCGGCGTTCGCGGCATTGACGTCCGAACAGGTGGACGCGCTTGCGATGGAACTGGGACTCGAGACGCTGCCGGTCGGAACGTCCGACGGGACGGAACGCATTCGCATGACATTGCTGCGCGAGGGCGCCATCGACGGTGCGATCTCCTCGCCGGGCGGGTCGCGCTATCGCTTCAACCTCTACCGCGAATGCGATGCGACTGCGATTGCGCTGCGCCGTCTCGACAATGAATTCCGTTCGCTCGAAACGCTGGGCCTGCCGGCTCAGCTGGCGCAGTTCTGCACGTGTCTGGATGGACTCGTCATCGTGACGGGTCCGACGGGCAGCGGCAAGTCGACTACGCTGGCGACGCTGATCGACCAGATCAACCGAACGCGCGCAGGACACATCATTACGATCGAAGACCCCGTCGAGTACCGTCATCCGTCGCGGAAGTGTCTCGTGAACCAGCGTCAGGTGGGACGGGACGCGAAGAGTTTCAATGACGCGCTCGTGGAGGCGTTGCGGCAGGATCCCGATGTGATTCTCGTCGGCGAGATGCGCGACCTGGCGACGGTGCGGACCGCGATCACGGCCGCCGAGACGGGACATCTCGTCTTCGCGACCTTGCACGCCGGCGATTGCGCCGGGGCGGTTGAACGGCTCGTCTCCGTGTTTCCGTCCGACGAGCAGGAGGGGCTGCGCCATCAGTTGGCGCTCGTCTTGCGCGGGATTTTCGCCCAGCATCTGATTCCGGCGGTGAAGGGTGGACGCGTCCCCGCCTGCGAGCTTCTGGTGAATACGACGGCGGTTGCGAATTTGATTGCCACGGGGCGTTCCGCGCAGATCTATTCGGCACTTGAAACGGGAGCTGCGCAGGGGATGGTGGCGCTCGACCAGTCGCTTAGTTCGCTTCTTGTGCAGGGACGCATCGCCGAAACGACGGCGATGGCGTTGTCGCGGAATCCTGAATCGCTGCGCCGTCGGGTTCGGCTTGAAAAGGGGGCCTAATGGAAGCGGCGGACATTCTTGACCTGGCGACGGTGCGGATCGATCCCGCATGCGTCGTGAAACTGCCGGCGGCCTTTGCCCTGCGCCGCCTTGTGCTGCCGCTCTGCGTGGTGGACGGTGTCTTTCAGGTGGCGATGGCGGATCCAAACGATGCCGCGACGCTTGCGCTTGTGCAGCGCGAAGTCGGTTCGGCCGTCCAGGCGCGTCGGGCGGAGTCCGCCCAGCTGCGTGAAGAGCTGCTCAAACTCTACGGCGAGAATCGCGCGGGGTCTGTCCCTGCGGGAACGGCGGTGGAGGAACCGGTCGCGCTGGTGGACCGCCTGTTGCGCGCGGCGCTCTTGCGCCACGCCAGCGATGTGCATTTCGATCCGGGGCGTGACGGTTTGCGGGTGCGTTTCCGGACGGACGGCGAACTCGAAGACGTGACGACGATTCCGACGTCCCTTCAGCCGGCGGTGACGAGCCGCCTCAAGGTGCTCGGCGGACTCGACATCGCCGAACGGCGTGCGCCGCAGGATGGCGCGTTCACATGGCGACTGACGGGGGCCGGTGCGGCGCGGTTGAATCCGCTCGATGTCCGCTTGGCGACCTTGCCGGTGCGGCATGGCGAACGCGTGACGCTGCGTCTTCTTGAGACGGATGGACAGCGCCTCACGCTTGACGCGCTCGGACTCGCGGCCGCCGATCGGTCGGTGTTTGAAGACGTGCTCACGCGTCCGCACGGACTCGTCCTGCTGACGGGTCCGACCGGCAGCGGCAAGACGACCACGCTCTACGCGGCGATTCAGCTGCTGCTGAAGCAGCGGGCGCTCAACATCCTCACGGTGGAAGATCCGATCGAATACGAGATTCCGGGCGTTGCGCAGGCGGAAGTGGATAGTGCGGACAAAGTCAATTTCACAAAGGCGTTGCGGTCCTTGCTGCGGCACGACCCCGATGTGATCATGATCGGCGAAATCCGCGATGCGGAGTCGCTTGACACGGCCGTGAAGGCGGCGCTGACGGGACATCTCGTGCTGTCGACGTTGCATACGAACGATGCCGTCAGCGCCGTGACGCGTCTTTCGGATATGGGACTTGCGCCGCATCTTGCGGCGGCGACGTTGCGCCTTTCGGCGGCGCAGCGACTCGTGCGGGCGTTGTGTCCGCATTGCCGTGCGGCCTCTCCGCTGACGGCCGTTGAAGCGGCGGCGCTGGGCGATCCGGCCTTGGAAGGACGGAACGCGTTTCGTCCGAAGGGATGCGTCCATTGCGCGGGTCGCGGCTATCTCGGGCGCGTGGGACTCTTCGAGCTGTTTTCGCCCGACGCGGAATGTGCGACGCGCATTGCGGCGGGGGTACACGAGACGGAGCTCTTTGTGCTTGCCCGGACGAAAGGAATGCGCACCTTGGCGGATGATGCGCGGGCGAAATGCCTCTCGGGCGTGACGACCGTCGATGAAGTTCTGCGGGTGCTGGGGGCCTGATCTGAATGGGCAGCTTTTCGGCGACAGTGAAGGATGCCACGGGCGTACGGCGCGAGATTCTGCGTGAGGCGGAATCGTCGGCGGAGGTGGCGTCCCAATTGCGGACGGAAGGGTATCTCGTGTTGCAGGTGACGGCGGCGAAAGTTGCGGGTGCGCTGCCGCCGGCCTTCCATCCGGCGTGGCTGCTGCCGACGACGAGCTTTGATGTGGAGATGGGCCTCCGCCAGTTGGCATCGATGGCGAAAAGCGGCGTGTCGTTGTTGATGGCGCTTGAAACGGTGAGCGAGCAGGCGCGGCGTCCTCGTGCGGCGCGGGCGTGGCGCCGGGTGCGCGACCGCGTGTTGGCGGGCGATTCGTTTGCGGATGCCCTGGCGGCGCAGCCGCGGGTCTTTTCCGAACTCGTCGTGCGGCTCGCACGTGTCGGCGAACAGAGCGGCGAACTCGATGTCGCGCTCCTGCGGGCGGGTGAACAGCTTGAGGCGCGCCGGAATCTGCGTGCGCTTGTGGTGAACGCACTCGTCTATCCGGCGCTTGCCGTGACGATGGCGATCGGCGTGTCGGCGTTTCTCGTGGTGACGGTGATTCCGAAAATCGCGAATTTCCTGCAGGCGAGCGGGGCGGAACTGCCGCAGATGACGCAGCTGCTGGTCGATCTTTCCGACTGGCTCGTTGCACACGGCGGGGTGCTCGCGGGAAGCGTGGCCGGGGTGCTGGCCGTGTGGTTCACGGTACGGGCGACGGAGAAGGGACGCGAACTGCAGGATGTCGGGCTGTTGAAGGTGCCCGTGGTGGGACGCATCCTGCGGCTTTCCGGAACGGCGGTGTTTTCGCGGGCGATGCAGACGCTTCTCGCGAGCGGCGTGTCGCTACTCGAGGCGCTTGAAGGAACGTCGAAACTGCTAGCGAATCGGCGCTTCCGTCGGCGGATCGAGACGGCGCAAGGCGAAGTGATGCGCGGTACGGCATTGGCGACGGCCTTGGGCGCCGCGCGCGAATTCATGCCGATGCTCAGCCGGATGGCGGCCGTTGGCGAGATGACGGGTTCGCTGGCCGAGACCTTTGGCGAGACGGCGCGCTATCACGAGATGATGCTGGCGATCGCCGTCAAGCGCTTCAGCGTGCTCATCGAGCCGATCCTCATCTGCATCACCGGCGTCATTGTCGGCTTTGTGTACATCGCCTTTTTCATGGCGATCTTTGCACTGGCCGGGTCCGCCTGATGCCGTTCAACTGCGTTCGGGAGAACTTCAGCGGACGAGATAGATCGGCGTCTCGGTCAGGCGAAGGCGGCCTTCGGAGAGCGGCAACGGGATTTGATTGCCTTGCAGGTCGCGCACGTTCGCCCGTTCCCATCCGGCGGGAAGCTCGACCTCGGCATCGTCCTCGACGGACCAGGCGGCCAGCACGTCGCGCGCGGAATCTTTGAACCGGTAGATGCGGTATTTCTGCCGGTCCTTCGAAAGGGCGCCTTGAGGCTGCGCGTGGCCGATGAGCCGCGTCATAAACGCAACCGCCGCAAGGGACGGTTTCGGCGAGTAGTCCTCGTGGACGAGCCCGAAGTTGTTTTCCGTGTAATAGCGGTCCGAACCGTCATTTCGGAAATCGTACTGCATCGCGCTCTCGATGCCGAGCGAACGTGCCAAGAGGAACATGCGGACCATGTAGCGGGCCTGGTCGTGATAGGTCGCACGCGGATAGCATCCCACGAAGGCGTGCGTCATGTTCGTCGAGATGACGGTCGTCCAGCCCGCCTCCGTGATCCGAAAGCGGTGGGCGCCGCCTCGCGCGGCGGCGAGCTTGCGGATTGCGGCACCGTCGTCCTTGAAGAACATCTCGCGTTCGGGACGGATCTGCGCGTGGCAATAGGGATGGAACGAAAGGACGTCGTTGTCGCGCGCGATGCCGAATTCGATCATGCGGTTGAAGAAGGCGGGTACGTCCTCCGCCGTCAGCAGGATGTTCGCCTGGGGGCGCACTGCACGGATCGCATCGCGGCAGGCACGCGAACAGTCGACGAATTTGCGCATCCAGCCGTCGTTGTCTTTCGTGCCTTTCTGGTAGTGCTGGCGGAATCCGAAGTTGTGCGGTTCGTTCCAGAGTTCGTAGTCGTTCACGGTGTCGCCGAATTCCTTCACGGCCCAGGCGCACCATTTGGCCGCCGCCTGCGGATCGTACGGGTTCGCATGGACGGTACTGCGGCCGTTGAAAATGCAGTTGAGGGCGATGCCGCGTGCATGGAGCGCTTCGGCGTAGGCGCGGAAGCGGGGTGGCATCTTGAAGTTGTCCGCTCCGTCTTCGCAGGCCTGCCAGTTGAAGTCGTCGCGCACCATGCCGATGCCCGCTTCGGTGAGAATGTCGAGATAGCGCAGATCGTCGTGCGCCCAGCCGTGTCCGCCGTGCGTACCCGTGCCGACCCAATAGCAGGGTTTCGGCGCGGGACCCGTCAAACGCGCGAACCACGTGGAGGCTTTAGCGGTGGAGGTGCCGCATTTTGAGGTCAGGGTGACTTTGAACGCACCGAAACGATTGTTCAGATTCTGCGGTGAAATCGTCAGCGTGTCGCGTTCGGCCGCAGAGACTGTTTTGGTGAACACGGGCGCGTCGTTCCAGTCGGTGACCACGACGTCGAGGTTGAAGGTTCGATTGAGGGAGAGGTTCAAGTCGCGCACGAATCTGCGGACATTGAAAGTGGCGGATTCGTCCGGCTGGTAGAGTCCGCCGAAGCGCATCGGGGCACAGGCGAGCGTGAAGGGCGGTAGCGTGTGTTCGTCAGCTGTCGTCGTGATGACATAGTCCGCGACATCGAACGTGCCTGTGCGCACGGTGCTGTTGCGGACCTCGAGTCCGAGGACGACGGATTTGACGGGCAGGTGCAGCACGCCGTCGTTCGCGCCGTTCCAATGGCTGCCGGATACTTTGACCGGGCAGGTGAAGTCCTGCCAGACGGCACCGGGACGCGCCGCGAGCCGATGCAGATGGTCTTGTCCTGTGGCATCGTGGTAGCGGACGAAGAGCGTCGCGGACGTTGCGTTCGGAACGCGCAGGCGGAACTTCACCTGAGAGGTTCCGGCGGGGAGCGGTTCGTTGAAGATGAATCCCACGTAATGTCCGCGCGTCAGGTCGTACGACACGCGGTCGAACCGCACACCGTTTTCCAGGCCATTCGCCAGCGTACCCTTGGCACCCGGGAACTCGCCGCCCAGCGTAAGACCGCAGAACGGAGAGGAAAAGTCCGTAAACCGCACCAGACGACTGTGTACCGCACCTTCGACAACAATCGCCGCGGCAAGTCCAATCAGTAGAATCAAGTTTTTCATGGAATCCATTATATCAAAATTTGCTAGACTATGCGCATTACAATTACCGCCACCGCGAGATCTACCACGGATTATAGGGAATAGTGAATAGATTTTAGGAGCCCCGTGGGGCTGTCCCCCATGTGTGGAAAAATCCAAGCCTTCCAAACCTCGAGAAGGCGGACTTCGAGAAGTACTTCGGCGGACTCTGGATTGGCGCGCATCCGACGGCGAAGGCGGCTGACGGCATCGAGAAACTGCGCCGCTATGCGTCCGACCGATTCGTTCCCGAGCTCGCGCGCGGCACGCGCCTGCACCTGATCCTCTTCCAGTTCAAGGGCACCGACCTCGTCAGGCTGGAAGAGATCCCGCTCTGAATTTGTGGCGAAACGATCGGGCTCGTGTTGAATTTTCAAATTCTCACGTGCCCGGTTTTATGATACAATATCTTCATATTATCACGAGGAGGATGGTTATGATGAGGATCAGACAGTTTTCGGCTTACGCCTGGTTGGCGGTTGCGTTGCTCAGCGGAATCTGCTACGGTAGCAGCTACACGCGGTTGAGTCACCTTGACTGCAACCGCGCCAATGCCAACACCGACAACGAGGGCGCCTGGGTGCGGATCACCGGTTATCGTCCGCAATGCACCGAGCGTTTCCTTATTACGTTCTCGGACCGCGGGGATTTCATCGCCACCAAGTACCAGTGTTTCTTCTGTGCGCGTACGGGGAATGACTCGATCACCGCGTTCCAGCAGTGGACCGCCGACAACAAGTGGAAGGTCCGTTTCGATTGCCAAGGGTCCACGCCCCTCCACCCGACCGAGGTCACGCGGGATGGCAATGTCCATACAATTGAATGGGCGGGACGTGACGCGAGTGGCAATATCTACGGCTACATCGACGATGTGAAGTCCACCGACCCCATCGGTAAGGCGGCATTCACTCCTGGCGCCGATCTGGTCCTCTTCGCGGCCCACAAGAGTCTGTCCGGCTGGGGCCACGCCGCCAGCTACCGCTTCTACGACTTCATCATCCGCAACCAGGCGGGACTCGTCATCCACCACTTCGTCCCTGCCCGCGACGACGGCGTTGCCAACGGCGCCATCGCGCAATACGGTGTGTACGATTTGGTCGACGACCGGTTCTATCCGAATATCGGTACTCGCGTCTTCCTCGCATCGGACGCGACGGAATGCGGCAAGCTGGGCGCGGAGGCGCCGAAACCGCTGCGTCCGCGCCGCTCGGTGACGGCGGGTGAACTCGTCGAGCAAGGCGGGGTGAAGACGATGCCGCTCTTCTTCGACAATCCCGGTTGCGCGCAGCGCCTGTTCATGGCCTGGGGCACGCAGGATGGCGGCGCCACCACCAACACGGTCGACAGTGTGGCCGGTGCCTGGGAGCATCTCGAAGAACTCGTCGAAGTCGGCGCCGACGAAACGTCCCGTACCGTGGCGATTCCCGCCGCGGCGAAGAAGGCGCGCTTCTTCCTCTATCCCAAGCTGGTGGGCGGACAGTTCGTCGAATCGCTCAATTCCTCCGGCAGCAACGAATACATCGACACCGGTTTCGTGCCGGATTCCAAGACCCGCGCCGATGCCACTTTCGAAATCGAGGATGGGGTCCGCTTCCCGGGCAATGTCGGCGTTCCCTTCGGCGCGCGCACGGACATGAATACGCAGTTCATGGTCATGGGCGTTTCCGTCACGCATGCAGGATTCCCTCCTAATTCCTGGTTGCGCCGATGGGGTAGTTTCGGAGTGGACAATTCCGGGGTCATCAACGGCGCGAACCGCAGCTCGCTTGTGGGAATCCCCGGCCTCTCCGGCAGGCACGAAATGTCGCTCAACCGCAACACCTACATCCTCGACGGCTACACCAACACCTTCGCCGTCACCACTCCCGCGTTCTCCTGCGGCTGCAACATGTACGTGTTCACCGGCAACGACAACAACAACCCCAATGCTCTGCCCTGTCGGATGAAACTCAACACGCTGGATGTCTGGGACAACGACATTCTCGTGCGTGCGTACCTGCCTTGCGTGAAGGACGACGGTACGCCGGCGCTCTTCGATTCGGTGAACGGCACCTTCGCGGTCAACGCCGGAACGACGCCGCTCACCACAGGTGCGATCGTCGTTACGTCCACGCCTACGTTGCAGGCCTCGTTCGACGCGGCGGCGACGGCGCGCTGGACCGGTCTTGGCGACGGCTTCTCGATTACCGATCCCGCGAACTGGGCGTGCACCAACTCGGCGAACCGGGAGGTGACGGGCGTGCTGCCCGATGCGACCACTGTGATTTCCATCGGCAACTTCAAGTTGGCGAATGACCTGGACTTTTCCGCGTTGCCTTCGCCGTTGCAGATCGAGGGCACGGTCGACCTCGCGGGACACACCCTCAAGTTGACGCATTTCGCGGGCGACGGTACCATCACCGACGCGACCGGCTGGACCACATTCCGCGAGACCGTAACCCATGGCGGCGAGTATGTGCTGACCGACTATGTGCCGGTTTCCACCGACCGCATCGAAACCGACTTGCGGTTCCAGGTCCTCTCCGGCACGATGTCGCCCTGGTGCGCCCGATTGCCGTCGAAAACCGATCGGGCCACGATGACGGTGTTTATGCAATACAACGGCTTGCGTTTCGACTATGACTTCCTGGACGATCCGGATCACGTCTTCCGCGATACCTCCTTGACCACCAGCTATTCCGACTATACCACTCTGGTGATGGACGGCGCCAACCACCGGATGCTGCATAACGGTAAGGTCGTGGCGGAATTCAGCTATGGCGAATTCACCTGCGGCGGTCCGCTCCAGCTCTTCGCTTCGTATTCCACCACCATTGAAAACCGCGCCAATTTCGCGAGCCAGATGTTCATGCGCCGGTTCCAGATCTACGCACCGGACAACCAGCTCAAGCTGAATCTGGTGCCGCGCATGCGCAATGCCGACAACATCCTGGGACTCTACGACCAGGTCAGCGGCGCATTCTATCCCCTCCAGGGGAACGACCTCGACCTTCGTACGCCTGTGGCGAACGACGCGACCGGCGTGCTGATCATCGACATCCCGGAAGGGGAAACCGCGGTTAACGAGTCCATCGCCTTCGTCGGTGGTCTCAAGCTGGTCAAACGTGGTGCGGGTACCTTCGTGTCGGCCAAGACGGGACAGATCTTCACCGGCGGCGTGAGCGTTGAAGCGGGAACCGTTGAAACGGCGCTGAGTCCCGACAGCGACATCTATGCCTACAACGAAAGTATGGATTGCTGGGGCGTGGCGGGTTGTACGGTCGAAGTGGCATCGGGTGCGACTTTCGACACCAAGGGCAATCACGATTACTTCCTCAAGAACTTCGTTCTCAACGGCGGTACACTCGCCAATTCGGGACGGCAGATGACGGACCGCAAGCGGGATTCCTTCGGCAACATCACCTTAACGGCGTCGAGTACGTTCGACGTGCTTTACCACACCACGATGACGCGCGTGGGCAGCGTGTTCGACCTGGGTGGACATGAGCTGCATCTGCGGTTTGGTCCCGCCACCTCCGTCGCACTCTTCGGTCTGCCCTCCATGGGCACGCTCACCAATGGTACGATCATCGCCGAATCCGAAGGCACTTGCACGGAGCCGCGTATGCTGTCCTTCAAGGCTAGCGCGGATCTGCGCACGGTCAACATCCATCAGAAGAATATGCAGATCCAGATCGACACGGGCGTGCGGGTGCAGATCGGCGACTACACGTCGGACTGTCCCGACTGGGCCTGCTCCAGTGCCCAGCCGCTCGAGGTCTACGGCACCTTCACGCCGAACACGCCGGTGTTCTATGCCGTCCTGATGGCGGACGGCTCGCGTCTCGATTTGCGTGCGAAAACCGAAGCGTGGTCCACGCAGAGCGCCTGTTCCCTGTTCCCGCAGAACCGTTGCGATTTCGCGGACGGCGCGACGGTGACGGTGGACCTTTCTGGACGCACGCCCGTCGCCGGTGAAAAGATCATCGCGTGGACCACGCGGTCCAATGCCCGTTTCGTCTGGGATGCCGCCACCGCCGAAAACGGCGTCGTGCCGGTGGCGTTGGCGGATGGCCTCTATTACGGCATGCCCGAGGAGTCCGGCTTCTCGCAGATCGGTTCGCGTCAGCTCACTGAAGATCTCGACCTTTCGGAATCGACGCCCTATCTGACCGGCACGCTCGATTTGAACGGACACACCCTCACCCTGGCCAACTTCGACGGGGTCGCCGACATTGTCGACACCTCGGCGAATCCGGGCAAGATCGTGGTGGCGCCCACGGGCACCTTCAAGGCTTCGGCGATCGACCGGTGCATCCGCTTTGCGGAGAACGTGACGCGCGAAATCCTGGTGCCGACCGGGGTCACGCTTGATCTCGACGGCACGGCGGTGCCGCCCGGCTGGACCGTGGTGATGGCCGGCGGTCAGGTGGTCAACTCCGGCGCCACCGTCTACGGCGGCATCCCCGCGATGCGTTTGACGCAGGATTCATCCATCTTTATGGCAAACCATCTCGGGTTCGCCTATGAGAACACCGCCGCGGGTCAGCAGGAAATCTCTACGCTGGATCTTGGCGGCCATCAGCTGACGGTGGACATGATCGAAGAGGGCCGGGTCTTGTTGCTCTACAACACCCAAGTCACCAACGGCACGCTGAAGGTGAACAACGGGCAGGTGCGTCCGTTCTCGGGTACGACGCGCTTCGTCGACGCCGTCCTCGAGGTGTCTGGGTTCATCGACTTGGAGGCTACACTGGTGGTGGATCGTATTGTCGACGCCTGTACGGATGGCGTCGGTAACGCCCAGCTGGAAGTCTTCGGTTCCTATAAGCCCCAGACGCGTTACTATCGCTGGACTTTGCTCCATAGCGGTGCGACGCTTGACCTCCGCGATCAGACCGACGTCTGGACGACGCTCGGCATCGCGGGCATCGGCATCGCGCACAACGTCTATTTCGAGGACAACGGGTATATCACCGTCGACTGCGCGGGTCGTACGCTCGCAGTGGACGA
Organism: Kiritimatiellia bacterium; assembly: GCA_045641465.1. Classification (GTDB taxonomy): domain Bacteria; phylum Verrucomicrobiota; class Kiritimatiellia; order RFP12; family UBA1067; genus RUG572. The sequence continues at coordinate 19,317 of JAZUGW010000092.1, forward strand.
CAAGCTCGTCGAGTGGACGGTGAACTCACCGCAGAATGTCGTCTTCACACTTGATGCGGCGAGTGCGGCCGCGGCACCGGATGTGGCGTTGGAAGCGCGGGCCGACGGGCTTTACGTCGTCGCGAAGCCGGAGGTGCGCCGCGTGGTGCTCGATCCGGTCTACGAAGGCGCGTTGTATTCCGCCTCCGTGCCGCGTTTTGCGGCGGACGACCGTCTGGCGCTCGCGCCGAAGTATGCGGACTTCACGCAGGGCCGTTTCCTGCTGGCGACTTGGGATGTCGGTACGTTCGACGAACGCCAGCTGGCGACGCTCTTTGATGCCACGAGCGCGAAGGGGACGCATCCCGTGCTGTCGGTGACGACGGTCGGCGAGGGCGCCGAGCTGTGGTTGAACCTTGACCCCGAGGCGGTGCGTCCGCGGCTCAATGTGCTGGTGATGGGCGATACTACGGCGGTGACGGGTGAAGGCTGTTTCCGTCTTCCGTTGATGAAGATGCTCGAAGCCGAAGGCTACGACGTGATGGCGAAGGGCATCTGGGCGGTGTCGAACACGGATCCGAACGGCGCGAAGATGCCGTTCAACTGGGTGCGCCATTCCGCCATGGACGACATCAAGCTGCGCATGACTGCCGACGGTTTTGGCGCTCTCGACAATGTGGCGGCGATCCTCGACCAGGCGGGCGATGTGGATGTGGTGGTGCTGCAGTATGCGGACGACGACGCGGATGCGCGTGCTGAACTCGTGGCACGGGTGAATGCGATTCGTCCGCACGCAAAGGTCTTCACCCGGTTGGCGGGGGCGGAGGACATCGCCGCAATCGTCTCGGCACTGAAGACGGATACGTCGTTCGTGCCCGGATTCGTGTCGGCGAAGTCCACCACCAGCGGCGTGGAAGCCAACGTGCCGGCGGCTGAACGCGAGGGCTATTCGCTGGCCCGGGTCTTCGACATCGCGGCGAACGACGGTGTGAGGATCCCGAGCCGTCCGTGCTATCCCGACTACAGTGAGAATCCGGGTGTGTCGACCAACATCGGGCGCGTCGCCTGGTACATCGAACTCAAGCGCCGCAACGACGACGTGACCGACTACGGCGGGGAAGTGCGCTGGCTGTGGGCTGCGACCGACGCCTTCGGCAATCGCGCCATCGATCAGGTCGGCATCCCGGCGAGCCAGGGCATCGCCGGTGCGCCGGCGCGGCGGTTGCGGGTGTTGTCCAACATGCCGGGTATCGCGTCGACGCCCGTCGGGACATACGACACGGGTTCGGTGGCGTTCCACACCTATGCTGAAGATCCCGATCCGGCGAACGAGTACGCGGCCGACCATCTCTTCGGCAACGACTGGAACGACACGATGCGCACGTCGACGCAGCGCGGTGTGATGCAGCTCTCGCGCAATACGCCCGACGGGCTCAACCCGGCGGAGATGATCTTCTCCTACGGACGTTGGCGCACCGACTTTGCCACCAATGGCGGACACCACGAAGTCGGCCTCGGCAACTTCGCCTTCCCGAGCAAGCTCGCTTTGGACTGGAATGTCGGCGAGCTGAATTCCGGCGTTTCGGAGACGATGAGCGTGGGCGCCTACGAGGTGGCGCGCATTGAAATCTGGACCATGCCCGAAAACGCCTTGGCGGAACAGCTGGAGAAGGCGGTTTGGACAGGTGCCGCGCATGACGGCGATTTCGCCAATGCCGCGAACTGGTCGTGTTTCAATGCCGCCGGTGGAGAAATCGCCGGGGCGCTGCCGGATGGCAACACGACGGTGGAAATCTCGGGCACGGTGGCGTTCTCGGGTGCGCTGGCGGGTTCCTTCTCCTGCGCGGACCTCCATTTTGTCGGCGAGGTCGACTTGACGGCGGACCTCGATCTGCGCGGGATCGGGCTGGTGTTCATCGACGGCACGGTCCGGCTGCACGGACACCGTTTGACCGTAGACGGTCTTCGCGGCGCCGGTACCATCGACAACGGCGAAGCGTTCGACCTTACGCTCGATGATCCGCTCCGGTCGTTCAGCCGGTGGCCGGAGAAGTATTGTGGCAGTGGCGGAGCCTACAAGCTCACCTTCCCGTCGAATCTCTTCAACAACGACCACTCCCATGCCGATTCGGGACGTGTCCTCTATCGCTTGTCGGACGTCAAAGCCGGCAACCCGCTGGACATCGGTTACGACTTCAGCACCCCCACGGTGATCGACACCTATCGGGTCTGGTTCGGAAACGGCCAGACGAACTTTGCCCGTGCGCCCTCGGACTGGACGTTCGAAGGCTCCAACGACAACGTCAACTATACCGTGTTGGACCGGCGTGAACGGGTGACGTGGATGCAGAACTCGACATACCGCGAAGACGGTGGGCGCACGTTCACCTGTGGCAACACCACGGCCTATCGCTTCTACCGGATGGTCTTTACCAAGTCTCATTCCGATGCGACGTACATGGAATTCACCGAAATCGAGTTCGGCCGCCTGAGTGCCGCCGGCGAACTCTGCATCGACGTGCCGGCGGGCAAGCGCATCAACAGCGCGACAGTCGCCTTCGGTGAGAATGTGCGCGTGGTGAAGGAGGGCGATGGCGAACTTCTCGCCACCAAGACCTATCAGCGCAACATCTTCTTGGATGTCAATGCGGGGCGGGTCATCTGCAACGCGGCGGGTCAGATGTGTCCGCTCGGCCAGTCCTTCGCGCTGGTCACCATCCATGCGGGCGGCGAACTCGACTTCAACGCGCGCGGGAACTATGCGTGGAACACGTTCGTGCTCGACGGCGGACGGCTCGCCAATGCCGCGTCGGTTGGTACGACGGTGTCGCATATGAGCCTGCTGGAACTGACGGCGGATTCGACGATCGATTTCGCCGGCAACTACGGTCTCATCAACAATTCCAACAGCGGTACCTTGCTGGATCTCAATGGGCACACCTTGACCATCCGTATGGCCGAAGGGACGAAGTGCTTCCTCTACAACGCCGATGTGCTGCCGGGTACGATCGACGTCGAGGGCCATATCGAAGTCGACGCCACTTCGCTCCGTGCCGAGGGGGTGACGTTCAACGTGACGGGCGCACTTGACGTGAAGGTGCCGGCGACGGTCGGCAACTGCATGGTTGACTCGGCTGCGACCGACTTGGCAACCAATGGCGTGTTGACGGTGAAGGGCGTGTTTGCACCGAAGACGGACAACTTCCCGCGTACGACGCTGGCGAACGGCGCCACGCTCGACCTTCGGGGCCGCGAAGAGATCCTGGACCTCACGACGCTCGCCCGGCCGTTGACCTTCGCTGCGAGTGGCACCATTGCCGTCGCCCTCGATGCCCAGACCCCGCGTGACCACGGCAAGCTCGTCGGCTGGGATGAAGCGACGGAACCCGGAGACGGGGTGGTCTTCACATTGGCACCGGGCACAAGCGCACGGGGTAAGCTCCGCCGGGACGACACCGGACTCTATTGGGAAACCGGACTCGTCATCTTCGTCCGCTGACTTCGCATTCATTGCGCTCTCCGCGTGAGGAAGATGTCTCACGCGGAGGCCGCCGAGAGCGCAGAGATGGCTCCGGAGGTGTGTTCCTTCGGAGCCGTTTCTTTGACCACGGAGCACGCTGAAACCCGCTTCGCGGGACGCGGAAGGCGATTGGAAAATTCGCTTCGCACAGTCTATCGACTGGAAAACCGTCAGAGCTGGCAGTCTTGTTAGGTCTGGTGGTCTCCGAAAACGGTCGGCCCGATTCTGTTAATTCTGTAATTCTGGGCAAGCGGGATGTGCTGTTTGCATTTCGTCGTGGATTATGAGATAATACCCGCCATGGACACAGTCATCTCCGTTTTGATTCGTTTTGCCGATGCTGCGGTGTGGTGTCTGGCGGCGATGCTGGGCATTGCACTTGGTATTTCGCTCGTCGCGTTTTGCGGCGAACGACTTCGCGCCTTCGTCCGCCATGGACTGCTCTTCTGCGCAATCGGCGTGAGCGCGTTGCTTCTCTCCGTCAAGCCGCCGGCGGGGGATACGAACGGCGTCAATCAGGTTCAGGCTCCGTTGCGGGTCCCGCGTCCGCCGTCGCCCGTCGAACCGATCGCCGATGTTGTTCGCATCAGTGAGATCACCGTGATGACGAATGGCATCGATCTCGTCCTCCACCGCCCGCCG
>JAZUGW010000093.1:0-8681 GCA_045641465.1 Kiritimatiellia bacterium
CAGGTGATGCTGTTCAATCCGGGACCGAAACGCGATGTCGTGAAGACGGCGCTCTGCGGCGACCGGGCGAAGGATGGTGCGCTCGGACTTGATCCGGCGGCGAAGTGGCGCGTCCATTCGTTCTGGGACGACCAGTATTTCGGCATCCTCGGCGCGGGCGATACGCTGGCGATGAAGATGGACCGTCTTGAATGCGAGATGTTCCGCGTCCAGCGCGCGGCGAATCATCCGCAGATCGTCTCCACGACGCGTCATGTGCTGCAGGGGTGGATGGACGTGGCGGGTGAACGCTGGGAAGCGTCCACGCGTACGTTGGGCGCAACGACGAAGTATCTTGTGCCCGGTTCGACCGAGAGCGTCGTTGTTGCGGCCGATTTGCCGGACGGTACGGTGATGCCGCTGGAGCAGGTCGCCGTTTCGGCGGCCGACGCGGCGGCGGGGGTGAAGGTCGTGGCGACCACGACGAACGGAACGGTGCGCTTGGCGTTCACAACGCCGGTCGCGCGCGAGATCGCCTGGACCGCGCGCTTTGGTGCGGCGGTGAAGGTTGCGCGCCCCGCGCCGCTGGGGAAGAGCGTGGTGGAGCGTCCGTCCTCGGATCCGCGCCTCGCGCCGGCGGTGAAGCCGGGACCGATCCCGCCGCAGCCGACGGTGCGCATCGAAACCTTGAAGCCGCTCTCGCAGCGATCGGGCTGGGGTGGTGGCATCCGACTCGGGAAGGGGTATGACGGCGTCATCCAGATCGGCAAGAAGAAGTACAAAGGCGGCATGGCCATCCATTCGAACGGCGAGGCCGTGTTCGCGCGCAAGCCCGAGTGGAAGCGCGTGGTGGCGGTGGTGGGCATCGACGAACACGAACGCGTGCAGGATCAGTCGAGTGCGGTCTTCAAAATCATCGGCTTGCACCCGGGCGGTGAGAGCGAACTCGCCACCTCGCCGGTGATCCGCTTCGGCGGCACGGAGGAGTGGCATTTCGACGTCGCGATTCCCGACGGCGTGATGCAGATCAAGTTCGTCGTGACCGACGCTGGCGACAATGACAAGTCCGATCACGGCGACTGGGGCGACTGCGGTTTTATCGAGTAATCCATTTGCAGTGATGGGTAAGGTCTGGCAGCCGGCTTGGGTGGACACAGAGCCCGTGACGGAATGTCATGTTCAATGCCGGTGCGGATGGCAATGGGTGCGTCGTCGTGGTTGCACTCCATATACGGTTTTGATATAATGCGCGCCATGCATCGTACACAGGATAGTGAATACCTCAGAATGGCTGCCGATCTCGCGGCGAAGGGGCTTGGTCATACGCGACCGAATCCCGCCGTGGGCGCGGTTATCGTCAAGGAGGACCGGGTCGTCGGGAAAGGTTATCACCATCGGTGCGGCTGCGCTCACGCCGAGGTCAACGCCATTCGGAACGCTCGGCGGCACGGCGAAGATGTGCAGGGCGCGACGATTTACGTGACGCTCGAGCCGTGTTCGAAGCCGGGGCGTGTCGGGGCGTGTACGGACGCGATTGCCGCAGCTGGCATTCGGCGCGTCGTCTATGCCGTCGCCGATCCGAATCCGACCAATCGCGGCAAGGCGAAGCGGGCGCTGTCGAAGCATGGAATCGCCTGCGAGCTTTTCAGGGGCGACAAGGACGTGACGGCGGAATGCCGCAGCCTGATCGTCGGTTTCCGCAAGCACGTGATGACTGGCCTCCCCTATGTGACGGTCAAGCTCGCGATGTCGATGGACGGCAGGATCTGCGACGACTGGGGCGGCTCGAACTGGATTACGTGCGAGGCGTCGCGCGACCGCACGAACGAGTTGCGTTCGACGGTCGACGCCATCATGGTCGGTGCCGAGACGGTGCGTAAAGACAATCCGTCGCTCCTTGCGCGCATTCATCCGAACAGGGATCTCATCCGTGTCGTCATTTCGAAGAGCGGACGGTTGCCGAAGAATGCGCAGGTCTTCACGGACGGGAAAAATCCGACGCTCGTCTTTGACGATGCGAAGAAGGCGCTGCGCGAGCTCGGCACGATGGGTGTGATGAGCGTTCTCTGCGAGGGTGGACTCAAACTCGCGCGTTCGCTTGCCGATGCGGGACTCGTCGACGAATGGATTACCGTGATGGCGCCGGTCGTCATCGGCCCCCGCCGTATTGCCCGGGCGCTTCGCGGAACGGCCTTCTACAACGGCAGCTTTCTTGCTTCGGGAGATTCGTTCTACAATGCGGGTTTTTCCGCTTTCAGCACCTGGTCTGGCGAAGGCACGGAAATCAAGTTCGATGCCAAGGGCCAGCTGCGGCATTGAGTTGAAGACGTAATTTCGCGGGGGACAGTCCCCGAAGGATTTTCACATGGAGAATTCAATGGAGCCTTCACAAGTCTGTCCACGGTGTGGTGCCGATTTAGTGCGCGGTTTTACATCGGCGCATAAGGTCTGTTGGGATTGTCCTTCGTGCGGGGGACGACTTGTGACCTTGCCGGTCCTCAAAGCGGGATTAGGTGCGCGCGTGACGACACTTTTGGAGGCCGTTCAAGACATCGTATCGGACGGGTGTCGGTGTCCGACCTGTGGGGATGCGATGGGACTCGTCACTGTTGCGGGAGAGGATGGACGGAAAATCGAGATTGACGTGTGCGGAAAATGCCTGTCCGTTTGGTGCGACCGCGGTGAATTCGAAGCGGTTGTTGCTCAGAGAGTGTCTGGCCTTACACCCTTGTCGATGAAGGAGCTCGCGTCGCAGACGCCTCCTGAAGTCCGGGAACGGTTGGCGCGGACGATGTTGGCGGATATGCCTGAGTCGAGCGAACCATGGGATATGTCGTTGGAAGAGGTCGTACAGAATGTTCTCCGTCTTGTGGTCGGGGCGCCGACGCTCTGGAAAAATGTTCGCCCGAGTTCGCCGATTCTCTCGATCTTGTTCCTCGTGGCGATTCCGCTCGGACAATGTTTGACCTACCTGACATGGGGGCGTTCGGCAACCCGTATTTTTTACGGTTCGTATCGGAGTTTTTGGATTCTAAACGACGCCATGGTGGAAGGGGGTGGCTTTGGCGGTTTTTCCTCGTGGACCTCATTCCTGACATATCCCTTCCTGCAGTGTGATGGCGTGGGTTCCTTGCTCCTTGCGTTTATTCTTTATCCAGTTGTGACGGTGATTGAACGGAAGGCGGGGATCGTCAAGTTCCTCGCGTTGATTGGATCCTTCTGGATTCTGTCGTTGCTGGCGCATTCGCTACAGGTCCTCTGGACGCAGCCGAAAAGTGGGGCGATGTGCGGCATTGGACCGATTGCGGTGGGATGTGTCTCTTATCTGTTGATGGCGTATCCGGACCTGCGACTCAAATGGATGAAGATGTCTGATTTTGCCGGCATCCATTGGATCATCGCGGGGCTCGTTGTGCTGTCGGACCAAATCATGATCAGTATAACTGCCCAAGGTAGTTCCCTGTCGCTGTGCGCGCTTTTCAGTTGTTTGGTTTTGGGGGCTTGGTGGGGAAGAAGAACGAATCTCCGTCAACGGTTGGCAGAGTGTCCGCGTAAATGAAATGCGTCCCTTCCAAATGTTGGGTAGACTATGGGAGGAATTTTTAGCGATGGAGAGAAGTTCTTTATGATCGAAAAGAGCGAGATTCGCGCGGCGATGCGCGTGCGGCGGAAAGCGGTGACGCCAGTTGCGCGGGATGCCGTTGGAAGGGCGCTTTCGAAGCGGCTTTTTGCAGAGTGTCCGAAGCTGGGATCGGTGATTTCGAAGAAGGGGCTCATCGCCGTCTATTTGGCGTCGAAGGATGAAATCGATCTTGCGGACTTCATCTCGGCCGCGCAATCGTTTGGCTGCACGCTGGTGGCGCCGCGATGGAACGGAACCGAATACGAGCTCGTGGAAGTCGGCGCTCCCGAAACGCTGGTGAAGGGGCCGCATGGCATTCTCGAGCCGCCTGCAGGGCCGGTCGTTCGTCCTGAAGATGTCCGTGCGTGGCTGGTGCCGGGACTTGCCTTCACGAAGGACGGCGGGCGCCTCGGCTACGGCGGTGGCTGGTATGACCGGCTGCTCGTCAAAGCACCGAAACGTGCGGTGAAGATCGGCATCGCCTACACCTTCCAGCTGGTGGACGAACTGCCAACTGAACCGCACGACATCCGCCTTACGTCCATCGTGAATTGCGACGATCTTGCCGATCTGAAGCCGCTGATTGTGTCTCCCGGGGAGGTTGAGCGGAAACCGTCGTTCTGGACATTGAAACTGGGACCCGATTCGCGCGTTGCGGATGCCGCGCAGGCTCAATTGGCGGCGCGTCCGTGTACGTGGGGTGTTGGACTTTGGCCCTCAGATGAAGTCGAGTCCGTTGCGAAGCGGTGCGCGGAGATCCTGACGGGCGCTTTTCAGTGTGCCTCGGCGAATCTTCTTCCGACAGATACGATGGGGGGCATTCATCGGCTTGATTATTGTGGTGACTTGGATGACGTGGAAGCGCTGATGCAGATCGAAGAGGAATTCCAGTGCAATATTCCGACGGACAAATTGCAGCCCGAACAGACCTTTGCCGAGTTCGTGGAACTGGTGTTTTCCGAACGCGGAAAGGCGGTTCGCCCGAAAAAGTCTCACGGGCCGATTTGCCGCTTTCTCGGTAAGATGTGTCTTTGGGCGCTCATCGCAATCTTCTTTGCGTTGCCGGTCATTGTGCCGTTGGATCTCATTCGGCGTTGTCTGGGGGCGCAGAGGTGTTTAACCGATGTCATGCTCCTTGAAATGCTCATTCTCGCCGTCATGATCTGCCTGTTCATCGATTCTCGTCGCAACGCCCCTCAAGAGAAGCGCCGCCGGCACTGGGAAAAGTGTCACCTCGGGGACAGCCCCCATTGAATCGCGGGGGAAGTCCCTTTGAGCGCGTATAATTGCGGATTGCTTGGGGACAGTCCCCAGATGCTTGTTCCCCAATGGTTTGCAGAACGGAAGGGTAGCTTCCAAACTCCGTCAATTTGGGGTTGCTATCCTTCCGAATGTCGGGTATACTATACGGCATGGAATCCCTAGGCAAAGAGTGGCTTTCCGTTCAGGAAATGGCCAAAAAATGGCAGGTTACCGAGCGCCGTGTACGGATGTTGTGTACGGAAGGACGGATAACAGGGGCGGTACGGGAAGGAAAGCGGTGGCTTATTCCTTCTGGCTGTCCACGCCCTGTGGACGGTCGTTCCTTGCGTTATGGGGGTATTCCGCAGGAATTGGTTGGGTTGATATCCGAAGTCGATTCTCTGAAGGAAGAATTGGCGAAGTGTCGTCCATTCACGCCGGGCGAGAAAAGGCGTTTGCACGAAATGTTCCTTGTGGAGTACACACATAACTCGACGGCAATTGAGGGAAACACTCTTACGTTGAGCGAGACTGCGCTTGCCTTGGAGGGAATTACGGTTGGCCGGAAACCCCTCAAGGACCACTTGGAGGCTATTGGCCATCGTGACGCCTTTAACTACCTTCAGGAGGTGGTCGGGCGTGGTGAGGACATCAGTGAACGCCTGGTGAAGGAATTGCATGCGTTGGTTTTAGCCAACCAACCACAGGATCGTGGTGTGTATCGAAGAATTCCGGTGATTATCACGGGGGCAGTTCATACACCGCCGCAACCCTATCTTGTCGCGCCGCAAATGGAGACCTGGGTTCGTGAGTTGAAAACGACGCATTTACATCCGCTTGTGGCTGCGGCGATTTTTCATATTCATTTCGAAGCAATCCACCCGTTCATCGATGGGAACGGCAGAACGGGGCGCCTTCTTGCCAATTTCATCCTTATGCGTTCAGGATATCTTCCCGTCAGTATCAAATATGAAGATCAGGTTGCGTATTATGAAGCGTTTACATCGTATCACCAGAATGGTAATGCGGTTCCAATGATTCGCATCTTTGCAGAGGCCGAAGTGTTGCGGCTGTCAGAATCGCTGAATGCTTTGGGCAAGCAAGCGGAATGAGAGTGAAACCCTTTATGTCTGGCGGATCTGAAGCCGCTGATCGTGCCTCCCGAGGAGGTCGAAAAGTGTCGTCCCAGGGACAGCCCCATTGAATCGCGGGGGAAATCCCTTTGAGTGCGTATAATTGCGAAACTCGGTTGAAATAATGAGTTTGTTGAGGATTCTGATGATAGTCGTCTTGGGAATGACCAATTTTCAATAAAAAGTCGTCGGGGAAAAGACCAAAATCGGCAGGAAAGTCCTATTGATTTTAGCCAAAATAAATGATATAGTACACGCAAATGAAACGCTTCTTTGTCGATAAACTTGAAAAATGGGCTACTAGTCCTATGCGAAAGCCGCTGGTTCTCAGTGGTGCGCGGCAGGTTGGCAAGACTTGGCTTTTGAAGGAATTCGGACGAACGCATTTTGCACGTACTGCGTATGTCAATTTCGAACGGCATCCAGAACTAGGCGTGTTGTTTGAAGGTGCATTCGATTTTCGTCGTATTCTTACGGGGTTGCAGGCGGCGAGCGATGTTCAGATTGTGGCGGGTGAGACGCTGGTGGTGCTGGATGAAATCCAATTGTGCCCTGCGGCGCTGACGGGACTCAAGTACTGGCAGGAAGAGCAGAATGATTTCGCGGTCGCGACTGCGGGGTCGCTTGTCGGGCTTGCGCTTATGGAAGGGACTGGGTATCCGGTCGGCAAGACGAATTCGATGACTCTTTACCCAATGACCTTCGGTGAGTTTCTGCTCGCCGTTGGAGAGGGGAATCTTGAAGAACTCGTCGAGTCGGGCGACGCGAAGCTCTTGTCCGCATTTGATGCCAAGCTGAGGGACCTCCTCAAAACGTATTTGTTGGTTGGAGGAATGCCGGCTGCGGTCGATGCCTATGCGCGAACCCTTTCACTGGCCGAAGTGCGAGCCGTTCAGCAAGATATCCTTTTGGATTATGCACGGGATTTCTCCAAGCATGCGCCCAAGCGGGACGTACCGCGGATTGCCGCCGTCTGGGATTCGCTACCGAGGCAGCTGGCGAAGGAGGACAAACGTTTCGTGTCGGCCGAGGTCGTCGTAGATGGTGCCAAAGTGCGGGCTCGTGATCTGCACGATCCGTTCACCTGGCTAGAGGCGGCGGGGCTCGCGTATCGCGTATGGAACGTGACGAAACCGTCTCTGCCGCTTGCCTCGTATCGCAACCACATGTTCAAACTTTTCGGGTTGGATGTCGGACTTCTGGCGGCACAGTCTCATTTGGTGCCGTCGGCTGTTGTGGACGGCAATCGCGCCTTCACTGAGTTCAAGGGAGCGTTGACGGGGCAGTATGTCCAGCAGGAACTTCGCGCATGCCTTGAAACCGCGCCGTTTACCTGGGCACCCAGTGATTCGTCCGCCGAAATCGACTTCTTGGCTGAATCAGCCGACGGTATCGTGCCAATTGAGGCCAAGGCCGAACGAAATCTTCAGGCGAAGTCCCTTGGCGTGTACCGTGCGAAGTTCAAGCCGGCGCTTGCTGTTCGGACATCGCTGGCAGATTTGCGTGAGACGGACGGTCTGTGGGATGTTCCGCTTTACGCGCTCGGTCCGATGTGTCGGCGTTTGTTCAAATTCCAATAGAGGGAAGCGAAAATGAATGTCATTAACAAGATTGTGTTCGCGTGGCTTGTCGCTCTGCCGTTTGCGGGACTGGCGCTTGATTGGCCGAGTAAGACGACGGCGGAACTCAAAGCGGACTGTGTTCGGTTCGCCCGTGAAAACGGTTTTGCCGGGTTTGCCGATCGAATCGCGTCCGAATCCAACACGACGAACTGGATTGGCGAAACGATCTGCTTCTGTGAAAACCGGTTCAACCTCTCGGCAGGCAAGGACCACACCGACCCTGAGCGGCGCCGCACGTTCCGGTTGCTCGACTATCCGCTGCATGTCGACAATTACGCCCCCACGACGACCAAGGACGAGATCGCCGCCTATCAAAGCGCCGTCATCGCCTATCTGAGGCGGTCCATTGCCCGCGTTCTGCGCGAGGTGAAAGCGGCGAAGGTTTCGCCGGGTTCGCTTCAGGTCTGGCATATCTACAATATGGCCTACGTGTTGAAGGGTGCGCGAAAGACGGTGTTGGTCGACTTCACGCCGCACCCGTTTTTCGGACGAAACACCCCTTGGACGGAGGCCGACTGGCAGGCGTTTGCCGAACTGGGCGATCTGCTCGTGATCACCCACCCGCACGGCGACCACACCTCGTTTCCGCTGATGCGGCGGATGCGCGCATTGGGCAAGACACTCGTGTTGCCCTGCAAAATGCATGACCGGACGACGGGCGAGAGCTACGTAGCGGACGACAAGGTCATCGTGCTTGACCGCGACCACGCGGAACCCTTGTCGATCGACGGGGTGAAGTTCTGGAACTTCATGGGCAATCAGGGCAAGGGGGTACCGTGCAACACCTATCTCATTGAAATCGACGGCGTGCGGGTTGTGGACAACGGCGACAATTCGTTGAAAGAGCGAGAATGGAACCTGGTGAAGTGTCCGCCGGCGGACATCATTATCTCCTCGACCTGGAGCCGCGTGACGAACATCGTCGCCGCCTGCAAGGCCACGCCGGGATTCAAGAAGGATCGGGCCGTCTTCCTGCCTTCGCATGAAAACGAGTTGATGCATACGGTCGACCATCGCGAATCGTATCGCGAAATGTATGAGGACAAGAGGCGCCTCGGCTGCCCCGGTTTCGAATGGCCCCAC
>JAZUGW010000094.1:0-2933 GCA_045641465.1 Kiritimatiellia bacterium
GGCCGGAATACCGGCTCGGGCCATCTGCCCTCGAATCCGCTAGCTCGGGCGCGCGTCTCTTCCCGTCGTCCATTCCGGCTCGTGCCGCACGCCCGCGTCCGCTGAGGCGCTCCGCACCGAAAGGAATGAGTAGTCTACTTCGTGTAACAGAGCCGCAGGTTCGACGCCAACAGCGCTCTACGGACTTTACAAAGGAACTACATCCGTGCGTCGAACCTGAGTTTCCAATCTTCAATTTCCAATCTTCAGTTTTCAGTCTGACAGGCGTAACAGTGGTCGGATTGCTCTTCATACCGTTATGTCTCACGTCGATTCGAATGGATGATCTTCTTCGTACAATAGGGGGTAGGCAAACTGAAAACTGAAAATTGAAGATTGAGAACTGGAGATTCAGGTTCGACGCACGAGTGTGGTTCAAAAGAACGCCCGTGTGGAGCTGTCGGCGTCGAACCTGCGGCCCTGTTACACGAAGTAGACAGCTCATTCCAATCGGTGGAATACGCGAAGCGGGACGCGGCGGCGCGGGCGTACCGCCCGTGAAGTTCGCGCGGCTTCGGGGGCAACCGCACGAGCCTCCACCCACACGGCCGGACGCGGTACAGGGCGCGCAGGAGTTTGACGCAAATCCGCTAGTCACCGACGGCGTGATATGCTAAAATATAGACATGAAAACCACGTCTCTCGCTTCAACCATCTTGCTCTTCGCGCTGGCGGCCTCTGCGACCGGCAATCTTGAACTCGTTCGTCGCGGCGGTGCCGTCGACCGTACGATTGTCATTCCTGCACAGGCCACGGCGGTTGAACGCCATGCCGCCGAGGAACTTGCGTCCTTCCTCAAGCAGGTGACGGACGTGCAACTGCCCGTCGCCACCGATGCGGGCGCGCTGCCTCCGCGCGCGATTCTCGTGGGCAACACCCGCCACACCGCCGGGGTCCTGAAGGACGCATCCTTCGACGGCCGGAAACTCGGCGAGGACGGTTTCCGCCTGGCCGCCCGGGGTCCGCATCTCGTCATCTGCGGATCCACGCTGCGCGGCGCGCTCTACGGCGTGTACACGCTGCTTGAGGACTACGCGGGCTGCAAGTGGTATGCCTCCTGGTGCAACATGATCCCCAAGCGTCCGAACGTCACCGTGCCCGCCGATCTCGACATTGTCCAGAAGCCGGCCTTCGACATGCGCCGCACCTCGTGGTACGACATCGTGCGGCATCCCGACCTCGCGATGCGTCTCAAGCTCACGCCGAACGGCAACGAACCGCACTACGGCGGCAACACCTTCCGCTTCGGCGGCGGACTCGGCAGCTGCCACACGTTCAACCGGCTGCTGCCGCCGGAACAGTACGCCAAGGAACATCCCGAATACTATTCGATGATCAACGGCAAGCGCCGTACCGAGACCACGCAGCTCTGCCTCACCAATCCCGACGTGCTGCGCCTCGTCACCCAGCACGTGCTCGAGCGCATCCGCAAGGATCCGGGCGCGAAGTTCTACGGCGTCTCCCAGAACGACTGGTACAACTACTGCACCTGCCCGAAGTGCGCGGCAGTCGACGCCGAAGAGGAGAGCCATGCCGGCACCAACGTGCGTTTCGTCAACGCGATCGCCGAGGCGGTGGAGAAGGAATTCCCGAACGTCATCATCGAGACCCTGGCCTACCAGTACACGCGCAAGCCGCCGAAGATCACGAAGCTGCGCCACAACGTAGTGCCGTGCCTCTGCTCGATCGAATGCGACTTCGCCAACTCGATCCCCAACAGTCCCTACCAGCAGAATGTCAAGTTCTGCTCGGACATCGTCGGCTGGAGCAAGCAGACCTCGCAGCTCTACCTCTGGGACTACACCGTCAACTTCCACAACTATCCGATGCCGTTCGCCAATGTGCTCACGCTGCAGGAAAACATCAAGTTCTTCCGCGACAACGGCGTGAAGGACCTCTTCGAACAGGGCGACAGCCAAGGGCGCCACGGTTACTTCGCCGAACTCAAGGGCTGGCTGCTGGCCAAGTGGATGTGGAATCCCGAGGCCGACCGCGAGGCGCTGCTGAAGGACTTCTTCGAAGGCTACTACGGCAAGGGCGCGCCGTTCGTGCGCGCCATCTTCGACGAGACGCATGCGCGTCAGCGGCAGTGGAGCGCCGTCGCGGAGCATCCGATGAAGATCTTCGACAACGCCTTCAACGGGGCGCTGCCCGACGAGTTCCTCCGCAAGACGGCAGACCTGTGGTCCCAGGCGATCGCCGCCGTCAAGGACGATCCCGTGCGCTCCTACAACGTGCGCATGAGTGCGTTCTCCACCGACTACACGCTCTTCGAGCGCCTGCGGCTGCGTAACAACAGCTGCATCCTCTGGATGGCGCCCGGACCGGTGGACTACGTCGACACGCGCGCCGAGGCCAAGCGCCTTCAGGACTCGCTCTACGCGCGCATGGCCGAGGCGAAGGACATCGCCCTGCGCGAGTGGACCGAGTGGAACAACCGCAAGCTCGCCGAATGGAAGGCGGAGGCGAAGCGTCTAGCCGAGCCGACGCGGGAACTCAAGCCCACGCCCGCCTGCGGCATCGTGCATGTGCGCGACTTCAGGCTTTCCAACGAAGGGAAATACGTTTCGCGCGTGGACGATCCGCGTGCCGCCGAAGGCAAGGCGCTGAAATTCCACAACACCCACTTCGAATGGTGTGCAAGCCTCGATTTCAAGCGCATCCACTTCCAGCCCGGACGCAAGTACAAGGTCAGCGTGCGCGTCCGCGTGGAGAAGCAGAGCGAAGGCATCGCGTTCTGGTGCGGCGTCTACAACTGGGAGCAGCGGAAGGGACGCCTCCAGATCAATCCCCGCACGGACCAGACGCCGAACGACTACACGTGGTACGAAGTCGGCGTGCTCGAACCTCAATCCGGCGACGGGTTCTGGTTCGGTCCGGGCCGTTTCGACAAG
>JAZUGW010000095.1:0-2681 GCA_045641465.1 Kiritimatiellia bacterium
AACGACGACGTTCCACCCGCATCGCCACCGACCTTATAGTAGGTCGCCGCCGAACAAAGGCCCGCCGCCACCACTGTAAACACGCACAAAACCGACTTCATCATCATAATTTTCTCCCTTGTTTTAAGACGCCAGCGGAAAACCACTGACGTCTCTCGACTGTTCATCCTCAAACACAATGAACTTACGCGAGCGCCCAGGGGCCGCGCGGCACACGGCCGAGCAACTTCGTAGCTTCTGCATCTCCGATGATCGTTTCGGTCTCCGGATTCCAACGGATCTTGCGATGCGTTTTGAGCGCGATCTGGCAGAGATGTCCGATGCTCGCCGAGCGGTGCGCGACTTCGGCCGGCGCGATCGCCTGGGTGCGGTTCTTGATGCCGTCGAGGAAGTTGCGCACATGGCCCGGACTCTTCAACCGCAGTTCGCCCGCCTCAAGACGCGCGTTCTTGATTTCGGGTTTCGACGCCTCCAGCCGGCCGCGATCCACCCACACCCAATCGCCGTTCTCGCCGATCCACTTCGTGCCGCCGCGCACATACGTGCCATCCGCCACGAGCATCTTGATGCCGTTGGCGTATTCGCATTCGATGCGATAGGACTTCGGCGAATCGTAGATTCCCTCGCGGTCGTCTGGGCAGGACCCTTCGAAGCTCACCGGACCCGACCGGTCGCAATCAAGTCCCCACTGCGCGATATCGCCATGGTGGCCAATCCAGTCCATCAGCTGCCCACCGCCCCAGTCGAGCACCCAGCGCCACTGGATGTCGTACACGCCCTGGAACGGACGGTACGGTGCCGGACCAAGCCAGAAGTCCCAGTCGAGTCCTGCCGGAATCTGCGCGTTCGGATTCGCGGCCGGACCGCGTCCACCCGAAGGCAGGCCCACTTCCACACGCACGATCTTGCCGATGCGGCCGTTGCGCACGAGCTCGACGGCACGACGCATCTCGCTGCTCGAACGCTGCCAGCTGCCCGTCTGCCAAATGCGGCCATTGCGCTCGACGGCGTTCACGAGGGCACGGCCTTCGAGAAGATCGTGCGTAAACGGCTTTTCACCGTAGATGTCCTTGCCATGGCTCGCCGCAAAGGTGCCAATATAGGCGTGCCAGTGGTCCGGCGTCGCGATCATCACGGCATCGATGTCGCTGCGCGAACAGACCTCGCGGAAGTCGCGGATCATGCGGCAGTCATGATTTCCATAGCGATTGTCAACCGTGTTCTTGGCACGTTCCATCTTCGTCGTGTTGACATCGCACACCGCCAAAACCTGCACGTCATCGCAGGAGAGGAATGAATTCATGTTGCCACCGCCCTGCCAACCGATGCCGATCATCGCCATCGCCACACGGTTCGAAGGGGCCGTAGCGCCCAGGACGCGCGACGGCACAAGATTGAAAAGTCCGAATCCGGCACCGGCGGCAAGGAAGCCGCGCCGTGAAAGAGTTGTCTGTTTCATTTGTATTACCTTTCTAAATCAACATCCCAACGACTTCGTCGCCCGATGCACACGCATCATGCCAGCCGATTCAATTCACGCCAGGTCCAAATATTCTAACAAAACCACTATCTTGCGTCAATCCGTGTTTGCGGGCTGGAGACCCGGCATTGCGGCTTTGCGGCGCGCTCGGAGAGCGCGCCCTACCAGTTCGGGAAGCCCTACCAGTTCGGGAAACCATACCAGTTCGGGAAGCCCTACCAGTTCGGGGAGCCTACTTTGGGACGATGGCGAGTTGCTTCGTCGCGGATGAACTCTTTCAGGCGAGTTTGACTTCGGACTTCGTCGGCACGAGACAAAGGCCGACGAGCAGGAGGGAAAAGAGGATGAGCAGCGGAATGTCTCCGTAGCGCGTGTAGGGCGTGGACTTTGGCGACACGGGCACGTAAACCGTTTCGAGCATCGTCCCGGCCGCGTCGACGAGCAGCTTCCCGTCACCGTCTTCCAGCCAACGGGTGCGTCCAGAGGGCGAGATGAGGCCGGTCACACCGGAATTGCCGACGCGGATCACGGGGATGCCCGTTTCAATCGCCCGCAACACAGCCTGCTGGGCATGCTGTTCGGCTTCGTGCGAAAACGAGAACCAGCTGTCGTTCGTGATGAGGACGATCGCCTGCGCCCCGAGCCTCGCCGCCTTGCGGGCGAGCGTCGGGTCCGTATCCTCGAAGCAGATGAGCGGCGCGAGTTTGATGCCGTTCAAATCCAGCGTCTTCGCTTCGCCCGGCCAGAGCGAGATGCCGATCGGCGAAAGCTTCTGCAGAATCGGAATCAACTTGTCGCACGGAATGTATTCGCCGAACGGCACAAGATGCTGCTTGCCATAGGCCTGCACCGCCACATTCGTCGGCGACACGACGAAGAGCGCGGCCCCGTTCTGCGCCCGACGCACTTCGCCCGCAGGCGTTTCAACCGAGAACCACCAGTCTCCGCCCGCCAGAAGCGCCGCGCCGCCCGTGAGGTCCGCATAATGACGCGCCACCTCCTTGGCACGAACCTGGTTGAGCGAGGTACGGAACTCCGCCATCGCGCTCTCGCCCCACACGATGAGGTCCGGCTTCGCCACCGTAGCAGTCGACAGCATGTTGTCGAAGACATCGTAGGGATTCACCGGCTTCGCCTGCGGCTTGAAGATGCACGGCGCATTGCGCTGCACGAGCGCGATCTTGAGCGGACGAGCCTCACC
>JAZUGW010000096.1:0-19218 GCA_045641465.1 Kiritimatiellia bacterium
GCCATGAACGACACGGCCGCTCCCGAGGAAGAGGCACCGATCTTGCGGCGAAGTAAATGCATTATGCAAAAGTAAATGCACTGCCCACTAGAGGGATGCATTTACTTTGCCGACAGTTGCATTTACTTTGTCTGGCGACCGAAATTCTTTTCTACCTGATCACATTGCATTACACTCATTTTTATCGTATACTATACGGCATCCACAAGCGAAATGAGGTACATTTACCATGGCAAGTATGACAATCTCCGTCGATGACAAGATCAAGCGCGACTTCACGGCCTTCTGCAACGATGTCGGACTCTCCGCGTCATCGCTCATCAACGTGTTCATGGTGACCACGGTCCGCGAGCGGCGCGTGCCGTTTGCCATCAGCGCGCCCATCACGCGACGCGACGAAATTGCCGAGCTTGAATCGGACATCGAAATCTCCCGCCGCCAATTCGCGGAGGGTAAAGGCATTCCCAACAATGAGGTATTCGATCGGCTTCACGAGAAGCTCTTGTCCATGAAACCTGCAAGGGCCTCCGTATGATTCCCGTAAAATGGTCTCCGCATGCCGCATCGCTTCTTGAGGAAATCGTCCTCGGCATTGCAACCGCGCTCTACCCGGATGACGGTATTCGCTGGGAAATGAAACTGCGAGAAGCCGCCGACGGACTCGGTAACTTTCCCCTCTCGCATCCGACCATTCCCGTCGAATGCTACCATACCGTACCGTCCAACCCCGAGCGTCTTCACCAGCTGATCGTCAGTCCCTACCGTATCGTCTATGAAATCGTCGACAGCGAATGCCACATCCTGTCGATTCGGCATGGTCGCATGCTCGTCACCCTTGACGACACCAATTGGCACTGACCGTCCCCCCGCGCGGACCGCGTCTGAAAAGCCTCTGCGTACTCGGCGTTCTCCGCATGCGACATCTTCCTCACGCAGAGAGCGCGGAGCACGCAGAGGCGGTGTCACGAACCATAGTCTCACAGCGGCCGTCTGGCAGCATCGGGACAGACCCTTGGACGACAGGGGGGGGGGCAGACCCCAGCAGCCGGAACGAATCCCGGGCGACGAGATTACGGCGTGGGACCGGTCCCGAACCATAGTCTCGCGGGGGGCGTCATGGTGTTCCCACACCATTTCATTCCCTCAACCGACACATCACTCTGCCCGCCATTTTTCAACCTGAATAGGTCGTGTCCCTCCGCGAAAGATACTGTCAAACCAGAACAGATCAGCTACATTCTGCGCCAATAGTCGTACAGGATCCGTTTGCTCATTTCCACATTGCGAACTCTTCCTTAATTCGCGGTTGCATTTACCAAAGTGTTGCGCCAAGCTTTTATCGCAGCAAAGCTTGTCGGGAAATCCTCCTCGTATTCCCAATACTCTATAACCGCGTCAATGTCGGCCAATGTCGCCCGCCCACGTTCATACATGAGTTTGAGCAATCCCAATGTGTCCAAATAGGATATTCCAAGCGTCCTTGCGATTCCCTGCATGGCGATATCATCCGTCACGACGATGCCACTGCAAGCATAACCCACACTCAACACGCGCTTGTCGATTAACGAAACCGAGATGTTGTTGTCAACGGCGTATTGGTCGACGTAGGAGAATGCAACGCGAACCGCGTTGACCTTCTTGCCCATTGGCGTGAAGCAATTTACCGCACGTTCTTCGGCATATTCCTTTTGTCCCGCCCACCAAAACTTCGTCTTCAACCGTGCGTTCTTGCCATACTCACGATCCAGTTCCGCCAGGACTTTCAGCGCGTATTCGGGATCACCTGCCAGGCGAAACAGGATCGGACGAAACGAGACGCCAAGCCGAAAGTACGAACAACTGTCCAGCAAAATGAGCTTGACTGCTTTAGGTGCGGCCATTTCAAGCCCTTTCCGAAAGACACCTGATTACACCGTAGGAATCATCGGGCGAGAGCCCAAGCAGATGTGCAAGACTGCCTATCGGAGGATTCTCACCAGTATCTTGCGCGAGATATGCGGAAAGCGTACGGAAAAAGTCAGTCTTCAGCCAACTCTCGCTTTTGGCGACAAACCGTTCGGGCGTTGGGTTCTTACCACCAAACACAATCTCGGCAACATGCCTTTCTGCGGCCTTGCGATTCACCGCACCCATCACCACCTTGTCTTCCGGCAAACGGCTCTTGGCGACCTCACTACGTTTCTCCGCCCATACCAACGACTTGTAAATGGTGTAGGGCGCAACATTCCACTCCCTGGCAACGGAAATAATCACCCCAATGACTGCACTCTTGGCAACAGGTAATTTGGCATACAACGCATCAGCCTCTGACGGAGGGAAAAGCAGGGCTTGCGCAAAGTAGTCGGCAAAATCCTCGGCATCTTTCCCTTCTAATGTCGGAGCAATTGAATGACCGATCTCATGCGCCATCCAAAAGAGGAAGTCGCTCACCTTGCTGTCAAGGTTCAGGACAACCCAAGTTGAATTGTCTGGTAGACAAATACGAAGTGCATTACCATAATACTCTTTGCCACCCCAAAACGCCGGAATCAAGTTGATGCCAAAGAGCTTGAACCAATGAACAAGGTGCTTGGACTCGATCCTACGCGGCAGATTCAGCTGATGGCGGAAGAAATTCGCCGCCATTGCTGTATAGTCGTAATCGGCCTTGGGATTCTTGAGCGGTGAAATCGTGATTCCCTCGCTGGAAGGACTATACTTGGCAATATGTTTGACAAAATCTGCGATAGCAGAGGTCGCCTCTTGGACTTCCGCATTCTGTACGCGATTCTGCTTCTTGCGGAAGTGGACAACAGGTTCGGCCACATCCCCGAACCGAACGACAAGCTGACCATACGCCACGCCGAGCATCATACCCAGCGCCAGCAGCTTATCCGGTTTGGGCATGCTTTCGCCTTTAAGCCACTTCGACACACACTCGCGTGAAACACCGAGTTTTGTCGCAACCTGGCTAGCATTCAGACCTTTTTCGCGCAACGCTTCAGCATTGAAAACCGACGCATTGAGTTTGACTTCCATTGTTTCTTCCCTTTCAAATATTTCGGCATGTAGTATAGCACATCCGAAACAGCACTGTCAACTATTGTCAACCGCGTCTTAGCGCATTTCCGTTCGGCGTTTTGGCGAAAACCATATTCACGCTACCAGTTTCCTGAAACCCCAGAGATGTAACGGGCAATTTCATTCCCACCACCCAATCAAACTTTCTCACGCCCGACAACACGAAGATTACGGTGTGGAACCATTCTGCATCAAAATCTTCATCCCCGATGTGGGGACAGTCCCCACGCGGTTGTACACCCAACGGTAGGGTCGGCGCCCCGCGCCGACCGCATCCCCTCCAGCAGACGCGCTCGGAGAGCGCGCCCTACCAATTGCCAAACTGCCCCGTGATCGATTTTCAGTCCTTAATCTGGCGATAGCGGTAACCGCTGAACGAGGTGTTCTTGAACAGCTTCCAAACCGGCAGGACGCTGCCGTCAGACTGAATTCGCTCTCGGAAAAAAGATTCCGACAGAGCCGTCTCGGTCAAGATGCTCCACACCTCCTTGCCGTCAACGGAAACGGCGATCCGGTCGGTACTCCACCGCAAGCGGAAATCATGTGTCTCGCGCGTCTCCAAGTCACCCTGATAGACCGCCCACTTCGGGAACATCCCCTGCTCCATTCCATACTTCGTCTTGGGGCTTGGAACGTTGTCGCCGGCATTCTCGCGCACCGGGCACTCAACCTCGACATGGTCGCCTTTCGTATCTCGCCAAAAACCGATGTACGGGAAGGCCCATGCGGAATCCGTGGCACCAAAATCCGTGTACGGACGCGCCAATCCCCAACCGATGAACCACTCCTTCTGCCGACCGTCCTTCTTCTCGAAATGCACGGTCGCCTCGTATTCCGCGCCTTTGCCAGGCAATGGAATCTCAAGCCGATAGTACGACTTGGCCCCGCCAACGATACGCGCACAACCGTCTCGCTGGGGAACAACACGCCCCCACCAGCTCTCTGCCTCGCTCGCCGTCTCTGTCGGCATGACATCGACCCATCCTCCGGCGGCCTCCTGCACGAGCTTGCGCACACGGTACCCCTGTCGATCGACGATGATCCTCTCCTCCTTGGAGAGGCCCCTCATGGACCGTAACTTTCGGTAAATCGCATCCGCATCTGACAAGCGCCCCTCAGTCTGGGCGATTTCCGCATCGATAAGCAGTTCACGGCGTTTCGCGTCCCTTCCAAGCGCGGTGAACATGTTGATGACATAGTTTTTGTCGCTCGAATGGCAGGCCGTACGCGCCCACCAGGCCTGCTGCCAGTGGGTCAGCGGCTTCTTGTACTGCGCGACATATTTCCGCACCATCTTCCAGTCGCGTTTCTGGATCGCAAACGCAACGCCCATGCCGACGAATGTGTCTCGCGAGGGCATATAGGGACTTTCCGGAGCCGCGATGTAGGCATCAAACATCGCATAAAGTCTTTGGGACAATTCTGGCGTCAGAACGACATTCGCCAGATTCGTGTTCGCAATATGTCCCGTCTCGGCAATGAATATCTTACCCAGGGCCGTCGCCGCCGTCCGATAGGCGAATGTAGACTGCGTGCAGACATTCGTCGTCACCGTGCGAATGACATCCAGCAGGAAGTCCGTCGAACCGCCCCAACGAGAGGTTTGGAAATGGAGCACCCGCTCAATGGACTCGGCCGCACAGTCCAGTGAATTCGATACCGCGCGGTTCATCAGCGCGATCGGATCCCCCGACCCGCACGAACGCGAGTTGAGCGAGGCCAGCATCATCGACGCGCGCGCATCCTCGGGGCGCAGCGAAACCGCCATCGTCAAGTTCGAACGCGCGTTGGCATTGTATTCGCTCCACCCGTTCACCTGTTCGTCGGTCAGATCCGACCCCCATCCGCTTCCGCGTTTGTCGAATGCCATTGCCATATTGCGGGCTGCGTGATGGCAGTGGATAAGATACTCATTCCCAAGCCGTTCAACAGCCTGCTGGGGAAGCGTCCACCGCACATCGAGCCGTTCGGCAATCCGTCGATCCGCCTTCTTGAAGATATCCACAATTTCCGCGAACGACTTGGCGCTGGCGATCTCGGCGGCTCGGATGGGCCGGAGATCGGCTTTTGCGTAGCGTCCAAGGCGGACACGCGCAGCAAGCATTGCCTTATGACGCAGAAAATAGCCCATAAAAGGCTCGGCAGAAACGTCAAAGGTTTTTACCGCCGCATCATAGATCTTCTCGCTCTGCCAGAACTGATCGTCTTCGTCAAGGCCGTCGTTATGCAGGATCGCGACCGCCGCATCACGACACTTCTCACGCCACAGGCGGTGTGCCAGCTCAAACTCTTCATGCGTCGGGAACTCGGGTCGTCCGGTCGCCAGTGCCCGTACGAGCGCACGGCGCACGGTACGCACCTGCTCGGCAACCGCCGGTTTCGTGCCGGCCGGCGGACGATAGGCGTCCACAATCCACTTCGTGTAAAACGGCACCGCCACCTTCTCGAAGTATTCCGTCTCCAGTTTCGCGTCCTTGGGTAACGGCACAACAAGCCCGCGAGCGGATGCGCCGTCACGCTTCGCGCGCCCTTCATTGTCCTGTCGCGCCTCCTCCCGCATTTTCTTCGCCTCTTCAAAAGTAATCTTCAGGGACTTCCCCACGATCTCGATCATATTGTCAACTCGATCGAGAAACGCCGTCTTCTCAGTCGCGACCTCGTCCGGCACACGCGTGGCGGCTGCCGTCGTCCGGAAGTCTCTGACCTTTTCAAGAAACGCTCGCGTCAGCATCTGCCCCCGTTCAAACTCGGCCTTTTGCGCGGCCTCGTCATTCGCGGCCTTATCCGTCCCGTCCTTGTTCATCTGCTTCATCATTTCGGCCGTCGTCTCCTCCAGGATGCGCCTCAAAGCGGCCTCAAGGGGGTCTAAGTGCTTCTTCAAAAGCAGACCGACCGTTGCGTCGTGCCGCACCTGCTCGGCATAGTCCTTCGGTGACACCTGCCCCTTCGGACGCGATTCAGCGATCTCTCCACCCTCGGCATCGAGAACCTTAACCGTCGGGAACCCCCTCACCTTGTAGCGCTTAAGCAGATCCGCATTATTCTTTTGTGCGACATCGGAAAGAACGGACTTGTCACGCGGACTGTCAATGAAGACCAAGACAAAGTCCTTTCGCGCCGCCTCAACAAACTCCGGCTTCGCGAGATAGTCTTTCTCCAGTTTCTGACACCAGGAACACCAATCGCTTCCACTGAAGACGACGAACATCTTTTTGTTCGCCTTCTTCGCTTCAACTTTCGCTGCAGCAAAGTCATCCGTAAAACCCTTGGGCGTCGACTTTCCGACTTCCGCCGCCGAAGGCAGAGAAAAGGCCAATGATGCTCCAAGGCAAATCATTCCGACTATAGACCATTTTTTCATTACTTCTTCCTCTCTTCTTGCCATTACACTTCTAACATGCTTGAGCAGACCGACCAATATCAAGAAAA
Organism: Kiritimatiellia bacterium; assembly: GCA_045641465.1. GTDB lineage: Bacteria > Verrucomicrobiota > Kiritimatiellia > RFP12 > UBA1067 > RUG572. The sequence continues at coordinate 6,490 of JAZUGW010000096.1, forward strand.
TATGCTTCCTTAGTTTCTCGCACGCCTCAACCGCGCCACCCTCCCCGCGCGGAATAGAAAGAGCGGTCCATTCACACTTTGTCGCTCATGTTGAATGTGCCGCTTGTTCTCTCGCGTTTCTCTCTCGTGAAAATAGACGTGGCGCACCCTGCCATCGTATCGTAAGAGGGGCACCGGAAAGAACCCACAACAAAATACGAATCGAGAATGCGCCACGTGATTACACGTGGACGCGCTCCCGTATCCCACTTTCTCATTAGAAATTTGACCGTTTCTCTTAAAGCTCGATACGTGAACGACGTTCACTTGTCTTCGGTTAGGTTGCCCACCCGAGGACTTGCCCCGCTCCAGGATACGACCCGTTGAGGACAACGGGCCCTACCTGTGAAGGCTTCGGCCATGCAATGGGCCATGACCGAGTCTGTCAAAGATCTGTCATTCGCGGAATTATCACCGACTTCCACAAGTGACGTTCATATTGTAGCAAAAAACGTCGTGCCCTGCACGGCGTTTTGTGGAATAAATCGTTCATGCGATAGGGCGCGTTCTCCGAACGCGCCGCAGAGCCGGGGCAAAGAGAAACAACTGAAAGTGGCCCAGGTCACGAAAGGAACCTCCCTGCGGCGCAGGACGGTTCGTGTGTCTTGCGCGTCATTTGGCCGAACGACAGAATGTCGGGCTCGCGACAGACGTCTTTCGGTCCGCTTTCGCCAATTGAAGCTCTACGACGCAATTATTGAAATCATTCCCATCCTCATCCGAGATGACCTATCATGATCTATCCTATCGCTCCTATCACGCCTATCAACAGAAGAATCGGTCCCATCAGTCCCATCGGTCCCATCAGTCCCAGCGAAAAAATCAAGGCACTCATCATGCAGTGCAGGGTGCCTATTTTTTGTTTTGGGACAGATGGGACGGATCGGACCGATGGGACCGATCTCCTGTGATGGGTCCTATGGGTCTTATGGGATTGATCATGATGGGTCTAATAGGTTCGATGGGATTGATTTTGATAATGGGGCAAAGCCTGTCTGAACGGCTTCCTTTGGATTAGATCTGCGATGCGGTCTATTACCTAACGAATGTCCGAATGAAGACCGTCCAGTGCGCATTTTCCCATTTTCTGTTCTCCATTTGACATTCGACCTCTGCGCTCTCGGCGTTCTCTGCGTGAGAATATCTCACGCGGAGGGCGCAGAGAACGCGGAGGCGGTGTGGGCTTAGGGGTCTGTCCCCAACGGGGGTAGGGTGCGGACTCTGGTCGTGCCGCAAGGGATTGCAATTGGGAATCCAGAGGCCAAGCATTGCGGCGCGCTCGGAGAGCGCGCCCTACCGGCGGTGTGTACGACTGGCACGCCGAACCTGGTCTCATTCGAACATTCGGGCATTCAAACATTCGATCATTCAAACATTCGAACATTCGAACATTCAATCATTCGAACATTCGAACATTTCGGCATTTTCCCCCGGGATGTTCGTTCATTCGGCTTCCAGCAGGCGGAATCGCGGACCGGTGTAACCGTCGCGGGACACGGTTTCGAAGAACATCTTCGCCGGTCGTACCCACAGGCTCCGTTCGCCGTAGAGCGCACGATAGACGACCATCGGTTCCGTCGTCTCGCTGTCCAAGGCGAAATCGACCAGCTGGTAGCGATTGCCCTTGAAATGGACGAACATCCGCCCTTTCAGCCTTTCACACGCCACCGGCACCCCGTTTCCATCCAGCTCGATCATCATCTTACCTCGATTCCAACAACATAAACTACAGCCCCTTACCCCTAAAACCTAACCCCTAAAACCTAAAATCAGCACACGCCGCGGGTCGAGGTACGGTAGAACTGGACGAGTTCCTTGATTTCGTCGAACTGCTCGACGTCGTTTTCGACGCGGTCGAGCGCCTGCGAACGGTTGAGTCCGTCGCGGTAGATGAAACGATGCGCGTCCTTGAGCGCACGGATGACATCGCGCGAGAAGCCGCGGCGCGTCAGGCCCACGACGTTCGGACCAATCACCTTGAGCGAACCTTCCACCATGTCGCCCAGCATGAACGGCGGGAAGTCTTGGCGGATCTTCGACATGCCGCCGACCATCGCGTGACGGCCGACATTGCAGAACTGGTGCGCCGCGGCGCATCCGCCCACGATCGCCCAGTCTTTGATGTGCACATCGCCCGCCAGCTGCACGCTGTTCGAGCAGATGACGTGATCCCCGAGGATCACCCCGTGCGCCGCATGGCAGTATGCCATGAAGAGCACGTCGTTGCCGATGATCGTCTTCTCGCCGTCCGCCGTGCCGAGATGCACCGTCGCGAACTCGCGAATCACCGTGCGGTCGCCGATTTCAACGAACGACACGCTGCCTTCCTTGTACTTGAGGTCCTGCGTCTTCATGCCGATGCAGGCGTACGGGAAGATCTGGCAGTCCTGGCCGATCGTCGTATGCCCCCGCACGATCGCGCCCTGCTGCACCACGGTACGATCGCCGATTTTGACGTCCGGCCCCACGCTCGCGTAGGGTCCGATTTCGACGTCTTCGCCCAGCTGGGCATTCTGATCGACAATTGCGGTCGGATGGATGTTAATCGCCATTTCTTTTCCTCCTCGTATACACTAAAGATTCTTGGGAATCAAATAACTCGCCAGCGCAAAACAGACGATGACCGGCAGCCAGATGAGCACATACGGATGCAGCGCGTCGTTCTTCGCCACGCTTGTCATCAGGATCACCACCAGATAGTAGGTCAACGCCGTCGCAAGCGAAATCGCCATGCCGATCGTCGACTCGCGGCGCTGAGCCCGAATGCCCAACGGCACGCCGATGAGCACGAAGCAGATGGACGCAAATGCGAACACCCAGCGCTTCTGGAATTCCGTGCGCACATCGCTCAGATGGCGCCGCAGGGACTTCTTCAGCAGCTTGAGTTCCTTCTCGGGCGAGGCCCCTTCGGCCTTGCTCGCAAGCTTGCGCTCTTTCGCCCGACGCGCCGCCGCCGCTTCCGGGTTCTTGATGTCGGCCTTCGTCTCGCGGATTTCCCTCAGCATCTCGAAATAGCGGAAATCCTTCTCTTTGCGCTTGTAGGTACCGCTCTTGAGCGCGTCCTTGACACGATACTGGAACCGCGCGGCACGCGCCATGCCCGGATTGTCCTCGTCGATCGGATCGACCGTCATCCCCTGCAGGTCGAGCAGGATGTCGCGGTCGTCGCTTGTGACAAGCGCTTTCGACGCCGTGACCATGCGGTCGAATTTCGGATTCGTGTAGTCGAGCACGATCAGGTCGTTCAGCCAGTTCCCCGTCTTGGACTCGAAATAGATCTTCACCTTCGGGAAATCGTCGATCATCTTGCCCGGCTCGAGCAGTTCAAGCCCCGCACCGACCGAAAGCCGCGTCTTCAAGTCACGCCGCACCTCGTGTCCGCGCGGCACGATCTCATTGTTGATGAAAAGGCACACGAACGTGCAGAGCAGCGCAAAGAGAAGCGGCCAGCGCATCACCGTCAGCAGATTCACGCCGCACGCGCGCATCGCGGCGATTTCGCTATCCGCCGAGAGACGCGAGAAGACGAGAATGGACGCGACGAGAAGCCCCAGCGGAATCGTCCACTGCATCGTCTCCGGGAAACTCACGAGCGCGAAACGCCCCACCAGCCCCACGGGCAACCCTTGCAGCATGTACCCGACGATCTGCACCATCAGGCCGATCGTCAACACGAAGGACAGCACGAGGAAGGCCAGCAGAAACGAGGACAGAAAAGCCCCGAAGACATAGCGCTCGATCGTTCTCATTCGCCACATCCTCCAAAGGTCCACTGCAGACCGAGTCCGACAGAATAGAGCATCCCGCACGGCGAATCGATCCCCAGCATCGCCTGCGCATCGAAACGCACGGACAGATTATTCGTCAAATGATAGAGCGCGCCCACACCGGCAACCGGCCCCATCGCCGTACGATGCGAACAATCCGCAAAGACATGCCGCGCGCCAAAACGTACCGCCGCGCCGTAGGTGACAAACGGATCGAACCGCTCACACCCGAAAAGCTTGTCGAACTCCTCGATGCCGTTCAAGTGGAAAAGATGGCGGAACGCCACGCCCGAAAGGGCTTCGTGACCGGCCTGCGTCGAGGCATTCGGCGCCGAAACCGCCTCGAGTTCAAGCGCCTGCATCTCGTCGTCGAACATCCAGCCCGCACGCACCGAGACCTCCGCCGCACGCGTCAGCGTCGTACCATTGCCCGGCAACAGAAGTCCACCCGACGCGCCCACGTACCATGCGGAATAATCAAGCGACTCGTCGACTTCCTTCTCCGCCGCACACGCGCCCCACCCCAGGCCCGCGGCCACCAGAACTGTCAGAATCTTCTTCACTTTTTCACCATCTCCGTTATGACATTCAGGAATTGGTTGACGTCGGTAAAACGACGATAGACGGACGCAAACCGGATGTAGGCCACTTCGTCAAGCCCGAGCAGACGCTCCATCACCATGCAGCCCAGCGCGTCGGACGACACCTCCTCGCCCTCGAGCGCCGCGACGACGCTGCCGATGAGGTCCTGGATCTTCGACTCGCTCAACGGACGCTTCTGACACGCGATGCGCACCGACTTCTCAAGCTTCTCCCGCTGAAACGGCTCGCGCCGTCCGTCCCGCTTCACCACGAACAGTTCGTCGCGGTCGATTTCCTCATGCGTCGTATACCGATAACCGCATTTCAGGCATTCACGCCGACGCCGAATCACCGCACCTTCCTTCGAGGCACGCGAATCGAGCACCTTGTCGTCGTCATTACCGCACTTGGGACATTTCATAGGGTTAAAGGTTAAAGATTAAAGGTTAAAAGTTAAAGGCTCGGGGAGCTGGGTCAATCTAAAGATTCTTAGGACTTTCCATGGGAGCACAGAGTGCAATGGCGGCAGTCGAGATTCAGCGGTTCAGGGCGTTTGGTGCCTTTGCAGTCCGCCGCCACGGCCCCGAGGTGGTTGATCAATGCGAGCAGCAGCCCTAACGTGATGAATCCTCCCGCCGGCAGCACGGCCAGGCCGATCGGCGACGAATGGATGTTGCGGATTGCAAGATCGCCCCACACCGTCAGCGAACCCGATCCGACGATCTCGCGCACCGAAGCGATCAGCGAGAGCGCCAGCGTAAAGCCGATGCCCGTTCCCAGTCCGTCGGCCAGCGAGTCGATGACGCCGTTCTTGCTCGCATACGCCTCGGCCCGGCCGAGGATGATGCAGTTCACCACAATCAGCGGAATGAAAATGCCAAGCGAATCCGACAAGGTCGGCAGAAAAGCCTTCATCAGCAGATCGATCGTCGTCACAAACGCCGCCACGATGACGATGTAGCAGGGAATGTGAACAGCCTCGGGAATCAACTTCCGTACGGCAGAAATGAGGCCGTTCGAACAGATCAGCACGAACGAGGCCGCGAGTCCCATGCCGAGCGCATTCTCCAGCGAGGTCGTGACCGCGAGTGTCGGACACAACCCCAGAACCAGACGGAACGTCGGGTTGTTTTTGAAGATGCCGGACCAAAATGCGAGCCAAGTTTTCATGGCCCATTATTATAGCATAAAATCGCCGTCCAAACAATGAGGTCAATCGCCGAAGACGCGTTCGCTGCCACGGACGACAAACGGCTTCTCGAGTCCGCAGGCCAAGTAGGCGCGCAACGCCACAAGCGCCTGGCTTTCGAGTTCTTCGAACGAATAGATGCGTGTGGGATGGCTCGGCGGGTGTTCGGGACGGTCGCCCGAGACCGTGCATTCAAGCGTCAGCGCGAGTGCGCCCGACGCAAGCGTGAAGAGATTGTTGAGATTCGCCGTCGTCGCAAGGCCCATCTTCTCGATCGGGGGCGGCGGCTGACGCCGAAGGCCCGCCTGGAACAGCGCCGTGTTGATCGCGTGGCACACCTCCTTGCCGCGCGCCACGTTCTCGGGCGTGTCGATCGCCGTGGGCGGAATGATGGAAGTCGCACTCTCGCAGGAATGTCCGTTCAGCACGGCATCGACGCGCCAGCGCGCCGCCAGCCGCAACAGCGACTTCGCCTCTTCCGTGCGCAGATCGCCCGGCGTCGCGTCGTGCATGATGTTGTAGCCGGCGCCGTTCGGATAGCCGCCCGGGAAATCCACGCGGTCAAGCGGCAGCGGGAAGTAGGACTTGCTCCCGCGCCAGCCGACGAGCGAGCCGCCCGTCCACGTTCCCTGCGAGGCATTGCGGAAGTCGTACCAGCCCGCCCCGCGCAGATGGTCCGGCGAGATGGAACGTCCGTCCATGTTCACACACGGCACCACGATGAAGCGGTATTTTGAAATGAGCTTCAGCAGCTCGGGGTCCGTCTGTCCGCGGAAGTCGCGTCCCGTTTCCAGCATCTGGATCAGGTTCACCGCGCCTGCCACGCTCTCGGCCTCGGCCCCGTGGATGCCGGCAAGGAAGAGGAAGGTCTGCTTGCAGCCGGCCGGACGCCCCGTGTAGTTGTGGTAGGTGGTCGAACTTTTGCCGGCAGACCAGTTCGTCTGCGGCGGCGGCTCCGTGAAGTCGCCGTAGAAGAGCGCATAGACGGGATACCCGAGCGGCGTCTTGCACAGGACTTCCTTGCGCGAACACTTCTTGGCCGCCTCGCACTGCGCGACGATTTCGTCCACCCGTACCCTCCAGAAGTCGGGACGCGGCTCCTGGCCCTTGATCGTGAACGGCTTGAAACGCGGCTGTTTCGCGTTCGCCCCGAACGCCGTCACGCCCTTCTGCGGCTGGACGTTCATGCAGAACGCGCGCGCCGGACCGCCGTCGAACGCGATCGTACCGCCCACGGGGCCGGTCTTGTTGAACATCACCACGACGGCCTTCCCGCCCGGCAGCACCAGTCGCACGCCTTCCTGCGCCGCATTCGCGCGGGCCGTCGCCTTCACCGCCACGCCCGTGCCCGCCTCCGTCGCCGTGAGCACATGCAGGAACGTGTCGCGCGCCGCCGGCACGGACGGCTTCACTTCAAGACGCCACTGGCCGAAGTAGGGTTCGTGTCCGAGCTTCTTCGTAGCGCCGTTCGCGTACTTCAGGAAGTTGCCGTCCAATTCCCAGTTCTTGCCATTGGACCAGAATTCGCGTCCCGGACCGCCCACCTTCGTCAACATCGCGTTCGACGGGAACAGCGTCTCGCAGAAGAGCCGCCCCTTCCCGCAGTCGGCGCGCATCAGGCGTCCTTCAATCGCCGGTTCGTTCTGCGTGTGCAGCAGCCAGTCCTTGCGGAAGGACGGTTCGCGCGCCTCCACGCGGTCATAGACCACGAAGACATCCGGCTGGATGTGCACGAGCTGGCGTACGGACTCGCGGCACTTGGCGCCATAGCTCGCCTGGGCGTCGGCCGCCAGATAGGTGAAACTCTCGTAGGTTTCAAACGCCGTCACCTTGCCTCGGCGCGCCACCATGCCGCCGTCGTTGAACCGGCCCTCCGGGGAGGTTCGGTCAGATAGGCCCCAATAGTTCGGCAGGGGTTCGTTGGGCTGGTGGATGAGCACGCAATTGTGCGCCACCGTCTGGGCATAGTAATGGGTAAGATTGTAGTCCGTCTGCCACGCGCGCGACCCGGAGTCGAGTGCGAGGAAATCGTGTTTGTAGATGACGAATCCCGTGTCGTCGTAATGGCGGTGGTTGTGTCCCGTGCCGCCGCAGGTGAACGTGCAGAACGTCGAATCGGCTGTCCAGCCCGAACGCAGGATGATTTGTCCCAACGCCTCGAAATAGCGGGCCTTCTCGCGCGGATGCTGCAAATCGGCGAGATCGTACGGCTGCGGTTCGTTCGTCTGGAACGGCAGAAACGGCACGTAGGGATTCGACCCCGTGGCGCGTCCCGGATCGTGCAGAATCTTGTTCGGCGCGAGCGTGCGCAGCGTTGCCGCAAGACGCGTCGCCGCCGGATCGATGTCGCGATAGGTGAACATGTACTGCGTCATGTGCTCGTAGAGCTGGCCCGTCGGCAGGGCGTTGGTCACATGGGCATCGTCGCCGCTGCCCGCGAACACGGCCGATTTGAGATTGGCGGCCGAGCGCGGGATCCACGTCCAGTAGATCCAGTTCGGGAAGAGCGCCATCGCCGGATAGTCCGCCGCAAGATCGTAGCCGAAGGCCGACTTGCACGTCAGGAAGAAGTTGAAATGCGCCGCCGGATACGCACACATGCAATAGCCGGGCACGATGGTCGAAAGTCCGCCGTCATCGCCGGCCGTGAGATTGCGGAACGCCAGCACGTCCAGATACTTCTTCGCCCCGCGCTGCAGATGACTGGCCGCCAGCGCATCGCAGAACCCGTCGCCCGCCGCCGCCACGCCCGAATACCACAGCAGGGCGTCGATGCCGTAGAACCCCGTGTTCGCACCGCTGGAATTGCGGCGGAGAATCGCCGGCTTGCCCGGACCCGGCTGAACGTCCTCGACATGCTGCACGAACGGCACGATGATGGACTTTCGTTCCTCGGGCGTGAGCGCTTCGAAGATCCAGTCGTAGGCAACGAGCGCAAAGATGCGCGTGCCGGAATACCAGTTCACCGCACGCCGGTTCCGATAGCATTCGTGATAGGCGGCGACGCTCACCGTGAGCATCTTCTTCGCCTTGTCCAAAAGGTCCTTGTCGCCCGTCAGGCGCCAAGCCAGCGCGCACTCGGCCGCCGGCACGCCCCAGTCCTTGATGTTGTTGATGGGGGTCGCGTTGGAGGGCTTGATGGGCCCCTTCGCGGTCATGATCTGCGTCACCGGTCCCATCCCCGAGCAGACGGGATTGGCGGGATAGCGCTTGGCGCGCGCAATGAGGTCCGCCCGCGCCGCGTGCGCAGGACCCTCCGCCTGCGCCTTCACGGCCGGCCAGGTCTCCGCGGTAAAGAAGAGACGCGGATGGTCCTTCCGCAGTTTCGCCACGCTGAAATCCGGCACACCGCCCGCGCAGACCCCCACAGTCAACGCGCATGCGAACAAAACGAGATGTTGACAGTTTTTCATGGGTGAGATTATAACAGACCCCACCCCGTCCATCAATCAAAATCCTCACCGCGCGGTTGAGGCGGGGGATTGGATGAGGCGCGCGTGCGAAAGAACGCTGAAGCCGCGCTTGTCGGGCCAGCTGGTGACATTGCGCAGGATGACGACGATCGTGCGTGTGTCGGGATCGAAACCGACAAAGGACGAACCGCCCCAGATCATGCCGCTGCGATAGAGGATGCGATGTCCCGACGGCAGAACGTGCACACGCAGGAGTCCGCACATCTCACCCGCCGCATACGCGGCGAGCGGACGTTCCTTGAGCGACGCCTCAATGAGCGGCCAATAGGCCCGAAAAACCGTCGCACAGTCGGCGACGGACGAGAAGAGTCCACCAGCCGCGCGCAGGGCATCGCCCAACCGATGATCGGGCATCTCGTGTTTCCGACGAATGAACCAGGGAAGATGGCCGGCGCACGCGCGCGTGAGCCGGTTCGTCTGCGCCCCTGCCGGTTCGTAGGCGGTGTCAGACAGCGCCAACGGCGTCGCGAGTTCGGTTCGCAGGATCGTCTCGAGGGACTCGCCCCGCGCATCTTCAACGGCGGTTCCCAGAAGCCCGAATCCCACATTCGAATACTGCGGGCGGCGCTGGTGCAATGCGTGACGCCACCAGGGGCGCCAGGTCATGCGGGCGAATTTTTCGCGCGTATCGAAATCCGCGTAGATGTGCCCGCCCGTAAACGCACAGGCAAAGGCCTTTAGCATGTCGACCGGCTCCCACCACACGATGAACTCGCGGGGAAGTCCGCTACGATTCAGCAGAAGATCGCGCAAGGTGACCTGCCGGTATTCGGGCGGCAGGGACAACTTTGAAACATCCGCCACCGGACGATCCAGATCGAGCGTCCCCGTCTGGTCGTACTTCACGAGAACAGGATGCAGAAAGAGTTTTGACAGCGAAGCAATGCGGAAAAGCGAGTGTTCGTCCGACGACCCCGCATGGGCGTAGACGGTTCCTGCGGTCGTCACGATGGCCACGCTGCAGCTTTCGTCCGACGCATCCTGCACATAGTAGTCGGCCGTTGCCTGGGCGACATCGGCAATCGTCTGCGCACGGGCGAGTCGGTCCTCAATGGTCGTACACCCTGCCGCAACCGCCAGCAGGATCACACCGATCAACTTCTTGAAGGTCCCCCACCGCACGTTCAGTCTTTCCGCCTTCCGGACGTTTCAGCCTTCCAGCTTTCTCATCACAAGGCTCGTATTCACGCCGCCAAAGGCGAAATTGTTGCTCATCGCATATTCCGCGTCGATCTGACGGCCCGCATCCCGAATGTAGTCGAGTTCCGCGCACGCAGGATCCGGCGTCGTGAGATTGAGCGTCGGCGGGAACCATCCCGTCTCGAGGGACTTGACGAGCAACGCCGCCTCGAGCGCCCCGCAGGCGCCCAGCGTATGGCCCGTATAGCTCTTGATCGACGACAGCGGCACGGCACGTCCAAACGCCATCCGCGTCGCTTGCGTTTCGGCGATATCGCCCGTTTTCGTGGCGGTGCCGTGTCCGCTCACATAGTCGATCGCACGTCCGTCGAGCGCCGCATCTGCGAGCGCCCCCTTCAGGGCGAGCGCCATCGTCTCGGCATTGGGGTTCGTCACATGCGTACCATCCGTCGTCTCGCAGAAACCCACGAGTTCGGCGAAAATCGTTGCGCCACGGGCCTTTGCATGTTCATACTCTTCGAGGATCAACGTCGTGGCGCCATCGCCGATGACGAGTCCGTCGCGATTCGCGTCGTAGGGCGAAGGTGTCGTCTGCGGCGCTTCATTGCGCAGAGACGTCGCATAGAGCGTATCGAAGATCGCCACCTGCGTGGCGCTGAACTCTTCCGCGCCGCCGGCGATCATGACATCCTGCACGCCCCAGCGAATCAATTCGGCGGCATTGCCAAGGGCCAGCGATCCGCTCGTACAGGCCGTACCCGTGGGGACAAGACGTCCGTGCGTTTTGAAATGGACCGACAGGTTGCACGCGGTTGTCTGCGGCATCAACTTGATGTAGGTGCCGCTTGTAATGCCGGAGACTTCGTTCGTCTTGAGCATCGAATAGAAGTCGAGCAACGCGGGAATCGAACCCGAACAGGACCCGTAGGCGACGCCCGTGCGGCCGTTCTGCAGCAAGGTGTCGTCGAGCCCCGCCTGCGCCACAGCCTGTTCCGTCGCCGCAAGCGCATACATGGCCACATCGCCCATCGTACGCGTCGTCTTGCGATTCCAATGCGCAGGACGCTCGAATGTCGTACGGCACGCGAGGCGCGTATTGAGGCCCTTGTAGTTCCCCAATTCGTCCACCACCTGTACACAATTGGTCAACGTCTTCAAACGGTCAAAAGCCGTCTGGACCGTATTTCCCAACGGGCTCACGATCCCCATGCCCGTCACAACCACACGTCTTTTCATGCGTCCTTTCGATCTCGGCGACATTACAGTTTCGCGGCGCTCACCAGATAGCGTGAAACAGCCAACGCCTGGACCGCTTCCGGCACAACAGCATATTCGCATTCACCGTGGAAGTTGCGCCCGCCCGTTCCGAGGTTCGGGCACGGAATGCCCATCTCGGTCAAGAAGGCGCCATCCGTCCCGCCGCGAATGGCACACAGGTGCGGCTCGAGTCCGACAGACTGCAACGCCTCCTTCGCCGCCTCGATGAGGAACGGCACTTTGGCGATGCCCGCTTCCATATTACGGTACTGATCGCTAATCGTCACCGTCACCGTATCCTCGGCATACTTCGCATTGAACTGCGCCGCGAGATCGAACAGGAATTGCTTGCGCGCCTCCAGCTTGGCCGCATCGTGGTCGCGAAGGATGAAGCCCAACGTCGCGTCGCCCACGCACCCCTTGATGCTGACCGGGTGATAGAACCCTTCGCGCAAGCACGTCGTCTCCGGCGCTTCATCCGCCGGCAGGGCGTCCACAAACTGCGCCGCGAGCTTGAGCGCATTGACCATCACATTCTTCGCGGACCCCGGATGTACATTCACGCCCTTGAATACGACCTTTGCCGAAGCGGCGTTGAAATTCGCGTTCTCGATTTCGTCAACTGCAGAGCCATCGAGGGTGAAAGCCAGCTTCGCGCCGAAACGCGCCGGATCAAAACCATGGGTGCCCTCGCCGATTTCCTCGTCCGGCGTGAAGCAGAGACGCACCTCGCGATGGCTCGGCGCCTGGGGGGACATCAGCTCTTCGGCCAGCGTCATCAGGATGGCGACGCCAAGCTTGTCGTCCGCCCCCAGAAGCGTCGTTCCGTCCGTCACGATCAATTCCTTGCCGACGAGCTTGTCGAGTTCAGGGAAGACCTTCGGATCGAGCGCGCGTCCGGAGGTACCGAGCGGCAGCACGCCGCCTTGATAGACAACGCGGCGAGGTTTCACATCCTTGCCCGAAGCGGCCTCCGACGTGTCCACGTGAGCCAGGAACCCCAAGGGCTTATCCGCCACACGATCCGCGCTCGCGGGAATCGTCGCATACACATACGCGCCCTCGGAAAGGTAGACGTCCTTCACGCCCATCGCCGTTAGCTCGCGCACGAGCTCACACGCCATCACGCGCTGGCCTTCCGAGGACGGATGCAGTCCGCTCGCCTCGGATGACGTTGTTTCATACGACACGTATTTCAAAAATCTCTCAATCAATTCCATTACGGGTTCCTTCTTTGGCACCCATTATACCATAAACTCGCTCAACTCTCCACGAAATCCAT
>JAZUGW010000097.1:0-3037 GCA_045641465.1 Kiritimatiellia bacterium
ATTCATTTTATCTCCCTTTCTTTGTTCTCCACCAGTTCGGCATTGGAATTATCGGTGGCCATATAATCCTTCGCCTTGCGGGTCGCAGAGCGGGCCATTTCCGGTGCCGCCTCGACGCCGGCGAACTTGACCATGTCGGCCGATTCAAGGAACCGCTTGAGTTCGGCAATCGCCTCGCGCGAAAACGCCGGGTTCTCCTGCACGGCACGCAGGAACTCCTCCGTCGTGAGGTTCGGCGCGCGTACGGCATGGCGGCGCTCGATGTAGCGGCGCACGACCATCGTGAGCTCGACGTAGAAGTCCTTGTAGAAGCCGCGTCCCGGGAGTCCCTTCTTGAGCAGGACCTCAAGTTCGTAGAGCGCCCGTTCGATCGGACTCATCCGGTGGATCTTCACCATCAGCTTGATCTTGCGGATGATAAGGTAGGCAATCGCACCCAGGGCGGCGAGTCCCGCGAGGATGGCCGCGCAAATGCCCACGAGCTTCCAGCTGAGCGGCGGCAAATCGCGCTTCGGGTCGATCTCCATCTCGCCCGTCAGATTCTCGCGCGCAGCCGGCGGCGCGAACACGACCGGCGCCGTGTAGAACGTCGTCGTCGTTTCGCCTTCGGTCACGCTGACCACAAACGGCGCGAGCGCATAGCGCTTCGCCAGCGGTTCCGGCACAAGCCGCCAGCCCGTCGTACGCGTCGTCTTGCCCGAGGCGTCCGTCACAGGTACGTCATCGAAGAATTCCGCCAGCTGGAACCCGCGGAAGCGGTCGCGCAGATCCGGCAACGACACCGTCTTGCCCGCAGGCGACACGGCCTTCACGGTCACGAAGAAGTCGCGCCCCACGTCGACCGTCTCCGGCTCGGCCTCGATCGTCAATCCGATTCCGTCCCGGCTCAAATCGGCCACCTGTCCGGCCAAGACGCTTCCGCCGCAACCAAGGACCGCAAGGACAAACAACTGCCTGAACATTCGTTTCATTTTCGTACCTCTCAGCTTATCGCTTGCTCGCGCGGCGCTTGAAGAGCGCACGGATGGCCTGGATATAGGGACGGTCCGTGGCAACCGGCACGTTGTCGATGCCGCTGCGGGCGAAGAAGCGGTCGCGATGCTCCGTCTCAAGCTGCGCGGCGGCGGCGAAATGCGCGCGCACGGACGCATCCGCCGTGTCGACGAGCACAAGTTCGCCCGTTTCAGGATCTTCGAGTTCTGCGAGCCCCACATTCGGCAGTTCCGCCTCGGCCGGATCGCTCACGGGAATGCACACCACATCATGGCGGCGCGCGACGACACGCAGGAGCTTTTCGTAGTCCGCCGCTTCGTCCGGCGAACGCCGTCCCGACTTGGGATCCAGGAAGTCCGAGACGAGAAACACCACCGCGCGGCGCTTCTGCACGCCGTTGAGGAAGCGCAGCGCGCCCGCAAGGTCCGTACCGCCCGTCGCATCGTCTTCGGCGGCGAGCACCTCGCGCACAAGACGCATCACGCTCTGGCGGCCCTTGCGCGGCGGAATGTACTTCACGATCTTGTCCGAGAAGAGGATGAGTCCGATCTTGTCCTGGTTGCGAATGGCCGTGAGCGCCAGCAGGGACGACACCTCGGCCGCGAGTTCCGCCTTCGAACGCTGCACGCTGCCGTATGTCTGCGAACCCGAAACGTCCACAAGGAACAGCACGGTCAGCTCGCGCTCTTCGCTGAAACGCTTGATGAACGGTTCGCCCATGCGCGCCGTCACGTTCCAGTCGATCGAACGCACGTCGTCGCCCGCCACGTAAGGACGCACCTCGTCGAACTCGACACCTTGTCCTTTGAACGTCGAATGGTAGTCGCCGCTCAACTGATCGTCGATCAGGCGATTCGTGAGGATACGGATCTTCCCCACCTTCGCCATCAGTTCTTTTACATCAATTGCCATTTTCCAGTTTCCTCTTCACGCGTGCACATGGACGACTCGAAAACACACGCCGCCCCGGCCGTCCGACAGACGGCCTAGGGCAGGAGATCTTTTACGTCAGGTAACACGTTTCAAGGCCTTACGGCACAGGGATTTCGCTGAGGATCTTGTCGATCACGTTGTCGCTCGTCACGTTCTCGGCTTCGGCCTCGTAGGTGAGGAGGATGCGGTGGCGCAGCACGTCGTGCGCGACTTCCTTGACATCCTGCGGTGTCGCGTAGGCACGGCCGTGCAGGAGCGCATTCGCGCGGGCGGCCTTGTTGAGGCAGAGCGTCGCACGCGGCGAGCAGCCGACCTGGATCTGCTCCTTGAGGGATTCAAGTCCCTTCACCTTGTCAGGTTCGCGCGTCGCGAAGACGATGTCGAGAATGTAGTCGCCGACCTTTTCGTCGCAGTAGACTTCCTTCAGCGTCTCGCGGAGGGCGAGGATGTCCTCCATCTTGCACACGGTCTCCACCTCGGGCGCCTTCGCCTGCTGCGCGAAGCGCTCCATGATGCGACGCTCGTCGGCGCGGCTCGGCGTTTCCACGAGGCACTTGAACATGAAACGGTCCACCTGCGCTTCCGGCAGCGGATACGTGCCTTCCTGTTCGATCGGGTTCTGCGTCGCCAGCACGAGGAACGGCTTCGGCAGCGCGTAGGTGGTTTCGCCGATCGTCACCTGCTTTTCCTGCATCGATTCGAGCAGCGCGCTCTGCACCTTCGCCGGGGCGCGGTTGATTTCATCCGCCAGCAGCATGTTCGTGAACACCGGACCCTTCTTCGGCGCGAACTCGCCCGTCTTCGGCGAGTAGATGAGCGTACCGACCACATCGGCCGGCAGCAGGTCCGGCGTGAACGAGATGCGCTTGAAGTCAAGGCCCAGCACCTTCGCAAGCGTATTCACGCTCAAGGTCTTCGCAAGACCCGGCACGCCCTCAAGCAGGATGTGCCCATCCGTCACGAGCGCCAGAACAAGACGATCGATGAGCTTCTCCTGGCCCACGATCACCTTGCCGACTTCGCTCTTGATCTTCGTCACGAGTTCGCCCTGCGCGGCGATTCGATTCGTAGCATTCTGCAGATCCATTCGAGTTTCTCCTTTGTTAGAAAT